>DAOVIP010000195.1 GCA_030671465.1 Candidatus Aminicenantota bacterium
AATCGTCTGGGGGAATTCAAAAATAGTTTTCTTTCCAGTTCAGGCCAGTAATTCTTTTCATTGAAAAAAAGAAAATGGAATGCCCGGTCATTTTTAAAAATTTCGATCAATTGTCTGGTGTAGCGTCCGATTCCCCGGAATGCGGAATAGGTCTGTAAGGAGCGTCCGTCAATTAAGATCTTCATCAGGCTATTTTCAGCAATGCTTTCAGTGCTTGCAACTGCTGACCCCTTAATTCATACTTTTCAAAGGATACTGAAATATAATGCCTGGTTTCAACCCGGATGAAATAGCGGGATAAAATATTTAAAAACCTTCGATCTTGGATCGGTTGTTCTTCCCAATCCAGTATCAGTAGGTTCAATGATGATCCGGTTTGTTTTTTTACGCAATTTTTCAGATTCAAAAAGGTCGGAGACAATATCTTTACGTCACTTTTCAATATATCAAAATAACACTGCGAATAGCGAATTTCTTCAGAAAGAACCGCCATTGAATCTTCTGACATTCCCTCAGCTGCTTGCCTGATTTGGGTTACGGCTTCCCGCCACTGCTGTTTGGTTTTGCGACCATAATAATCATGTTGAAAATAAATGCTGGATACCGATACCATGAATACCGCCACAATGATGATCATTCTCAAAAAACCCGGCCGGATCATGGCAATGGCCGAAGCGATCAACACCAAAATCCCGGCCAGGATATAGATTCCGTGTTTGAATGACAGCATGGGAACCATGATCAGGGATCTCAGATAGGGGACAAACAATGAGAAGAAAATCCAGCTGATGACAACCGGAATAGAAAACAGCAGTGATTTGAATTCACTACTCGTACAAGTCCCTTGCCTACCCTTCAGTATACATTTGACCACCAGGAACAGTAACAGAATGGAAAACAGGATGTTCAGAAGAATTTCATTTCCAAAAAAAGCCCCAAAAAGATTTAGGAAAAAAAGTGGTTTGGGCGGGACTTTTATCCAGTGATCGGTTTTCTGCATCATTTTTAAAACAAACCAGATCATGGGAACATATAAAATGACCATCATCAGGCCAGCCATCAGGTGGTGTCGGATTGCTCTCAGGTTAAACAGTTTTTTTTGAAAACCGTAATAAAAACCCAAATAAATAAACTGCGACAGCAGAATAAACAATCCATAGTAATGCGTATACAACATCAAAATGGTATACAGAACATAGAAAAGCCTGTTTTTTTTTCCCTGCTCTTTCAAATTTTTGATAAAGAACAGAAAGGAGAGGGTAGTGAACAGAAAAAGCAATATATAGGGCCTGACTTCCTGAGAGTAATACAGGTGATAAAAGTTGACCGAGACCAGCAAACCGGCAATAAGTCCGGCCTGACGGTTGAATATTTCCTTTCCCAAGAGAACCACCGGGTAAACACTGAGAATGCCAATCACTGCGGTAAAAAGCCGTGGGCTAAATTCATTGTAGCCAAAGAGTTTCATCCAGCTGTGCAGAAGTAAAAGAAACAAAGGCGGATGCGGATCCCAGCGGGAAACCCCCACTATTCTAAATATGGAGAAATCGGGCGAACTGTGATAAATGGAAAACAGTTCATCCCCCCACAGGCTTTGAAAATTCAATCCCTTTAATCGTAAAAAAGCGGCGACAACCAGGATACCGAAAAACCAGGCATGTTCAATTCTAAAATGTTTCTTCCAATCAGAACCGGATTCGAGCATCATGCCCCCTCACCTATCTCTGAATCAGCCATATTCATCATCATACTCAGAATTCCGCTCTTTGGGCAAACAAGTGTTCAACCAAATGCCAGAAGCGTCCTGGGATAGCCTTGACAATTTTCAGGGCCTGGACATCATTCAGATTCCACCAGGCTTCACCGGCCACCCCCACCTGGCTGTTGACCACTACCTCGCATCCCAAAAATCTGGCTTCAACCGGCATGCGGCCGGCCGGTTCAAGGGCTTGCGGTAAAAAAACAAATTGTGAAGCGCCTTCAAATGTATTTAAAACCTGGTCGGGTTTCATATCCTTTATGATGATGGGATCAATGCCTTTTCCCCGGCAGTATTTCATTGCCGGTTTAAACCCCTTGATCGGACCTCTGGAATAGGCAATACAGGTACCTTTCTTCTGGCGGGAGGAATTCGATCGAAAACGTTTTACCCGTTCAAAAAATGATCTATCCATTGCCGAACCACCCAGGACCAGTTCCCTGGAACAGGAAAAAAATGGATTCCGGTGAAAAACTTCCATCTGGCGGTGGGTCAAAAAAATAACCCCGAGTGCAGTGCCATACAATGACCGGAGATAAAAATGGGGACAAATACACCGATGCCAGAAACGATGTGCAGGTTCCCAAGCTTCGGGAAAATTCCCCCGGAACCGGCAGATTCTCACATCATGCTCAAACAGAATATGCCGGCCAAAATGGCAAATATCTTTTATCTGCTGTCGGGATGCCATGGACAGGTTGCCTATTATATGCACATCAAAATCGGCCAAATGTTTCCATTTCAGATCTTTTATGCGCACCCCCTCCAGCTTCCATGGACAGGCTTCGATAAGAGCTGCATCCGTCATCTCGGCACCGCCGGGGTACGGACTTCTCAAATCCCGGGGTTCATCACAAAACTTGTCCACCGCAAAGAGAATTTTGGGCTCAGACATGATGCATTTCCGTATCCGTGTTTTCAGTCATAAGCCGACTTCTGATTCACTTAACCCGGAGGGTATTTTTAAAAATACCCTCCAACTGTTGATTCAGAATATGTTGATTGAATTCCTTTTCCACAAAGGCCCGGCCTTTACGTCCCATTTTCGTCCATATCCGGTGGTGACTGATCAGATACCCGATCCTTTCGGACAGGGCACTGACATCCTTTTCAGGAACCAGATAACCTGACTGCCCATCCAGCACTCCTTCGGGTATGCCACTGTGAAGCGTGGAAATAACCGGCATTCCCATGGCCTGGGCTTCCATCAGTACTACCGGAATCCCCTCCTGGTCACCACTTTCTGAGGTGATACTGGGAAGGATAAAGATATGCGCTTGCAAGTACAATTCCAGGACTTCACTCTGATTGCACTCACCCAAAAAGTGAACCTGGGAATTAATTCCCAGCTGCCGGGCCAGGTTTTCCAGCTTATTTTTCAGTGGACCGTTTCCCGCAATAATATATTCTACATTTTTGGTTTTATGCAGGACTTTCGCTATGGCCCGAATGCTATATTCATGGCCCTTTTTTTCCACCAGCCGCCCAACGGTCAAGAGTTTTATTTTTTCTCCCCTTAAGATCTTTTTCTGCTGAAATTCAAACCGGTTTACATCAATACCCATATGGTGAACCGTAATCCTCTCCTCCTGGCAGCCCATTTGCATCAATTTACATTTCCAGTGTTCACTGATAGGAAGGCATCGGTCGCAAACCCGGAATAAATCACGATAAATACCAGGACCGGAAATATGAACATATTCGGATAAATCATAACCGTGAAAAGTGGTTAAAAGCCGGACTCCGGCACCCCCCTTCTTTAAACAGGCTCCGATCATCCCATTCTGGCCGAAATGACAGTGCAGTATATCAAATTTTTTGTTCAATACCGGGCTATTATAAAAGAGCAATTTCAAGGAAAGGGCATCTTTCCCGTATCTGAAAAAATTTAGGCATTGCAACATTCTTAATGGGTTTTTAGGAAAATGAGATAAAAATAAAATAAATCCCTTCAGGATCCGGTACAATTTGTTTGAGGGGATCCCGGGAAAATAAGTTGTTTTTTGTATCAAATTGTATTTATCCACATCCGGATGTATTTTTCTTTCTTCAGGATTTTCCAAAGCAACAATTTCCACTTCATGGCCCGAAGAAATGAGAGCGGTTATTTGGTTTAATATGAAGGTTTCGGACAGGCAGGGAAACCCGCCCACAATAAATGCGATCTTCATGGGGAATGACTTACTTTTGAAAAGTTTCATAAACCAGTTGACGACCCTTAATGAACCTCGAATACCAGAGCTCTAAATTAACAATTCTCCACAAAAACTCGGGATTCTCCCGGGCCAGCACCGGGTAATCTCGGAGAATAGCCTGGTTATTCAGCCAGAGGGGATCCGCATCATGAATAATGCCGAATATGGTTTTCTTATTATCAATCAACCATTTTCCAAGAGGAAAGGGAAAACCTTTCTTTCTTCTTCTCCACACAATGGACCGGGGTACAATATCCTCGAAGGATTTGCGAAGAAACCACTTCAACCAGCCATTGTGGAAGAAATAACCAGGCGGAAGCGAAAAGACATAATCCACCACCCGGTAGTCAAGAAAGGGATTCCTGACTTCGATGGGAATTCCCATATCACTTTTGTCATTTGAACTCATCCAGTAATACATTTTCAGGTCTTTCATGTTCTGGATATACAATTGATGAACATCCTTGGGATATTCCAGAAACGGGATATACTCTTTTTCTGATTTAATATAGCGATCAAACTCCACTGACTCTCTTCGATAATTCAAGATTTTACGGGCCAGCAGCCTGGTCAGAGGGAAAAAACTGAGCGGGTATTTTTCCTTATAAAACAGAATGTTCTTGAAAAATGCATAATAACTGCCCCTCTTCAACAAGGCCCTCAGGGTGGGGATGGCATATTCCGTATATCCGGCAAAA
>DAOVIP010000012.1 GCA_030671465.1 Candidatus Aminicenantota bacterium
CCGGACAGGAGTTCACCTGTTTTGTGACCTAAAATAGGGACAGCACCTTTTGTTAGAGATCATCCTGGAAGTGTATATTGTCCAACATATTGAGGCATTAACAGAACCTGTGATCCACTTTTCATGGCACGTCGGCGAATCCACGCTCCTGCAAAAAATGGACCGATGCGGATTTAATTCTAGTCCAGATTCCTCTAGTTGAACATCTCCATTTCCATTTCAAAATACTGGATGATTTCGTCACGGTTAAAGTAGGCCAGGCGTTTGGAAATACCAATGGAACCAAAATCTTGCTGGTTGATCGCCCTGATCCTTTTAATAACCTGCTGCTCAAAGTTTTTTTTGGGGAAAACAGCATTAACGAGATTTAGTTTAAGAGCCTTTTGGGCCGGAATTTTTTGGCCAGTCAATAGATATTCCATGGCTTTACCGTGCCCGATGTAGCGGGGGAGAAAATAGGGCAAACCCCCGGTGGGGTGAAGACCAAACTTCGTATGTGGCAGAACAAATTCCATATCCTCGCTGACAAAGCGGAAATCCATGGCCAGGCTGGCTCCGAAAAAGGGGGTTGCGATTTCCCCGTTAAGGGCGGCGACTGTGATTTTGTTTATCCGGATCAGGTACAGGATAATATGGTTGAGGATATTAATTTGTTTGGAGCGGGAAATTTTATCAATGGTTTCTTCGGGATAGAGATGATTCTTTTCCAGATCCTGATGAAGAATCCGGATGATAAATTTATCGTAGGTTTTTTCTCCAAAGGATTCCGGTTCATTGGATAAAATTAAGGCATTGATTCGATCATCCTTGCGAAGGTATTCCAGCAGGTTTAAAAGGCGTTCACTCTCGGCCAGATCGGTCATGGTTTCGAAAACATCATTTTTAAATTTGATAAAAACAATATCATCAATAACCCGACTGGCCAGACCCACGGTTTCAAATTCAAGTGATCTTATTCCCTTCATCTTATCCTCCTTGCATGAATGTTACCCTTGCTTGGGCCTGGACTTTTTTTGTTTGAGATTCAATTTTATCCGGTTGCCAATCAGATACATAACCGGTACCAGTACCAGGGTTAAAAAGGTGGCAAAAGTCAATCCGAAAATAACCGTCCAGGCCATTGGACCCCAGAAAAGGGCATTGTCACCGCCGAAATAAATCTGCGGATTCAGACGCGAAAGCAGGGTTGAAAAATTAATGTTCAAACCCACAGCCATGGGTGTTAAACCCAGGATAGTGGTAATGGCTGTAAGCAGTACAGGCCTCAACCGAGTTTTCCCTGCCTGTATGACACAGACAGCAGAGTGTTCGATGGCTAAATCATCTTCAAGGTCCAGCCCCAGCTGTTTCCGCCGATTATTTTTTAAATAATCAATGTAATCGATGAGAACAATGGCATTGTTCACCACCACACCAGCCAGAGAGATAATACCAATTCCGGTCATAATGATCACAAAATCCATACGGAAGATGGCAATTCCCAGAAACACCCCGATGGTGCTGAAAAGGACACTGGCCATTATTATGAGTGGTTTGGCAAAAGAGTTAAACTGGGTCACCAGAATGATCGTAATCAGAGCCAGAGCAATCATTAATGCCTGCATTAAAAATGAGGTGCTTTCTGCCTGGTCTTCCTGCTCTCCGGTAAATTTGTAAAGGAACCCCTCTGGCATGGCATAGTTTTTCATCAAAACCTTGAGTTTCTCATTGATTTTCTGGGAATTGTATCCCTCTATGACATTGGAGAAGAGGGTAACGGCTTTGTTCAGGTCCTTTCGGCGAATGGCTCCGTAGGTACTGCTGTTTTTGAAATCGGCTACCGATGAAATGGGGATCTGAAGGAATTTGCCGGTGCCGGGATCGCGAAAGGTGATTTTGAGATTCATCAGAGCCATGATACTGTTCCGGTATTTTTTCTTGATTCTCAACATGATGGGATATTCATCCTCACCGTCTTTAAAATCTGATATCTCTTTTCCAAATAGAGCGGTTCGAAGGTTGCTGGCAATCTGGGCTGTTGACAGGCCAAATCTCCGGGCTTTATCCCGGTTGATTTGAACCAGCAGTTCAGGCATTCCGACATCGAGATCAATCTGTAATCCTTCGATTCCCTCTATATTTTCTTCTTCGATAGTGCGCTGAATATCTGAAGTTAACTCCAGCAGGTGGGAGAAATCCTTGCCGCTGATTTCCAGGTTAATGGGTCTGCCCGTGGGGGGGCCCATCTGGCTTTTTACAATGGATATCTGAACCCCGGGGTGTTTTCCCAGTATCTGGCGGCTTAATTCTTTCATGATGCTGGAGGTCATTTTTCCCTGGCGGTCCTCAAAATCAACAAAATTGATGGTCGTCATTCCTTTGTGGGGAGTATTACCCACCGCGAATTCATTTTCACCTACCACACCCTGACCGATTGTGGTCAGAACAGATTTCACGATGGGCAGGTCCGGATTGATGATCTTGAATATTTTTTCCTCAAGATCTTTCATGAAGGCATCGGTGGCGGTGATATCCGATCCGATGGGTAAAGCTGCGGTGATATTTATAAATGAAGGTTCGTTCATAGGAAATAGTACGATATTGAGCTGCCTGAGATTAAAAAATCCAATCACCAGTAAAAGCATCAAAAAGGTAGATACCAGAATGATAACCGGGCGCTTCCCCTCCAGTGAAAAATGGAGTAGTTTTATGTACTTTTCTTCCAGTTTGATCAGAAATGATTTCTGGAACCAGGTGGCAGCCCTGGCAAGAACCAGTTTATTTAAAAGTACGATAACCATAAAGATCAACAGTAGAGTGCCGATTGAATTCATACGGCCTAAATAAAAGATCGCGGCGAGACCCAGAAGAATCCCGGTGATCTTAAAGATCTTTTTCCATTCAGTTTTCTTTTGAGCATTATTCCTTTTAAAGAACCGGGTGGTCAGAACCGGAATAATGACCAGGGAAACAAAAAGGGAGGAACTGAGAACAATGATTAAGGTGATGGGAAGGTGTTTCATAAATTCTCCCATTATTCCTTTCCAGAATACCAGGGGAAAAAAGGCTGCCAGAGTGGTGGCGGTTGAGGCAATAATGGGCATGGCAATTTCGCCAACCGCCAATTTGGCGGCTTCAAACAGGGTATGCCCCTTGTGGACAAAACGATATATGTTTTCCACTACAACAATGGCGTTATCCACCAGCATGCCCAAGGCCAGAACCATTCCAAATAACACCATCATGTTCACGGTTGATCCCCGGACCCCCAAAACAACAAAGGAGATAAACATGGACATGGGAATGGCCATGCCGACAAACAAGGCATTTCTCAGACCCAGAAAGAAAAACAATACCAGGGTTACGAATATGACACCCATAATGATGTTGTTTTCCAGGTTATTGACCATTTTATGCACAAAGTCAGACTGGTCATTGGTGATGGTAATATTCAAATTCTCGGGTAAAATCCGGCTTTGTTTAGCCCTTTCCAGAATGAGAAATATTTTGTCGGTGGAATTAATCAGGTTTTCCCCGGCTTTTTTTATTACCTGCAGGGATACCACTGATTTTCGGTTCAATCGGGCTATGGTCAGAGGATCTTCGAAATCATCAATTACATCAGCTATATCTTTTAAATAAACGATGTTACCTTTCTCGTACTTGACAATGATCTCTTTTATGTCATTCAGGGATTGGAATTCACCGATGGTGCGGATTGAGCGGGTGGTTCGGTCTATCTTTATTTCGCCACCGGAAAGGGACATGTTCTCAAATGCGGTGGCATCTTCAAGATTTTGGAAGGATATCTTTGCTGCTTCCATTCGATGGGGGTCTATGTTTATCTGGATTTCCCGGGCGTTTAAACCTTTGATCTCGACCTTGGAAATTTCGGAAACATTTTCAATCTCGTCCTCAAGGCATTCGGCATAATCCTCTAGTTCCTGGATGCTGTAGTCTCCTGAAAGGTTGATGTTGATAATAGGGAACTCATTGATGTCAAAATCCATAACCAGGGGGTCCATTTGCAGATCATTGGGTAACTCACTCTTGGCCTTATCCACTGCATCCTTGACATCCTGCAGTGCCTCTTTGATTTTTACACCGCTGGTGAATTCAATAAATATATCTGAATTGTCCTGGGTGGAAATGGATCTCAATTCCTTGACGCCATTGATGGTATGGATTTCTTTTTCCAGCGGGCGGGTTATCAAGTTTTCTATGTCAACCGGCGGATTTCCCGGATAAATGGTCTTGATAAATATATTTGGGAGTGAGATCTCCGGGAACAGCTCTATGGGCATTGTATTGTAGGCGATGATTCCGAAGAGTGCCAGCAGTATGGTTATCAGAAATACCGTGTTTTTGTTTTTTAAAGATAGGGTGGTGAGTTTAAATTCCCTAATTACTTTTTCTGTTTTCTTTTTTCCTTGCATTGTTTTTGATTTATTCTCTATGGTCTGTCCAGTTTGATGGCTAGGTTATTTTTTACCAGGTTGTAACCCTGGATGATAACCTTCTGGTCCGGAGACAGGCCTGATTTCACCATGGTGATATTGCCTTCACTCAGTCCGGCGGTTATATAGGTTTTTTTGGCAATCCACAGGTCTTCCTCTTTGGTGGCAATGTATATATATTCCCCCTGCATATCTTTTTTGATGACAATAGACGGGACCAGCAAGGCCTGATCGGTGGAGAAATCCACCATCTTTATAACAACAAGGTTATTGGGTTTGAGTATTTCCTTCTGGTTTTTTACCTTCATCTGGATTTCCACGGTGCGGTTCTCCGGATTTATCACATTGCCAATCCTATGAATCTTGCTTTTTATTTCAAAATCAGGGTAAGCCGGAAAAGTAATGTTTACCATATCACCTGGTTTGATCTTGCCCAGATAGGATTCAGATATATCCGCATTCACATAGAGTTCACGTAAATCCACGATATGCAGCAGGTTTAAACCCGGAAGTGCCATGGCACCTTTTTTAACGGCAATATTTTCGATAATACCAGCAATTGGAGTTTGAATACGGGTCATCTCCAGTTGAGCCTCCAGTGCTCTTTCGCGATCTTCCAAAGACTCTTTGGCATTTTTTGCCTGCAGGAATTCCAGCTCAGAACCGATTTTTTTATCCCATAACCTTTTTCTTTTTTCATAAACAGTTCTGGCCAGTTTTGATGAGGTTCGGACCTCTGCCAGGTTATTTTCAATAATACTGGAGTTTAAGGTAACCAGCAGGTCTCCCTCTTGAATCCGTTGTCCCTCTTTTACATGAATGGTTTGTAGCCGGCCGCTCAGTTCAGCTCCCACCATTGCTTCTCGGACCGCTTCTATAGAACCGTTGGCGATGAATGAATGTTCAAAGGTTTCATATTTCATGGTTTTGGTTTTAACCAGCAGAGTTGCCTTTTCTTCTTCTGGATAATTTGCCTTTAATTTTAATTTCAGGTCTTTCACCTTTTTTTCCAATTTGCCGATTTCCTGTTTGGTTTTCTGGATTTCTTTTTTGATGGACTCCGGGTTTTTAGCAGCGGGTTTACCGCAGGCCATCAGGCCCAGAATCATCAATATGATCAGGTATCTGTTCATGATTGGCCTCTTTTCCACATATATTTTATTTGCATAAGAATCTAACCTCCTCATAAGCGGTTCAACACCACATCCAGTTTGGTCTTGGCGTTAAGCAAATCCACCATGGTCCGGATATAGGTTGCTTCGGCATTTAGATACTGGTTATGAAGCTGGATTAGCTCAAGACTGGCGATTAATCCCTCTTTGTATTTAATGGTGGCTTTGTTGTAAATTTTTCGTGCCAGTTGAACATTGGCTACGTTGGTTTTGGAATTTTCCAGGGCATCGGCAAACTCTGATTTTGCCTGGGTGTAGTGAAGCTGAAGCCCTTCTTCAACCTGTTTTTTGCTGTTTCTGATTTTTTGCAGCTGGTATTTGGCCTGTTGAATTTTTGCCGCCTTGATGCCGCTGTCGAAAATGGGAATGGTGATGTTGATACCGGCTATCATTGATGGAAACCAACTTTCATCGGTGTTTCTGAAAAAATTGAACTCATCCCTCATGGCAGTCAGGGTGTAATTAAAAAAGGCAGCTATACTGGGGAAATATTCGGTTATTTCTTTTTTTAAAACCAGGGATAATGATTTTTCCTGGGTGGTTATTATTTTATAGTCAATATGATTGTGAATGCTCAAATCCAGTTGCAATAATTCCTGGGCATTGATTTCTCTGGTTATAGCCCCTAGGTTTTCCGAAATCTGTATTTCTGTTTCCAAAGACATTCCCATCTGAAATTTCAACAGTCTCTGGGAAATCCGGATCTGGCGGTTAATCGAGCGCAGGGCATTGTTCAGGTTAGAAACCGAAAGCTGGATCTGGTCCAGGTCATTTTCTTCCAGGAATCCTTCCTGGTACAGCTCCCGGGTTTCATACAGGAGGCGCTGCAGGTTTTTTAAGTTTTCTTCGATGGTGATTTTGGTCTCCAGAGCCAGAAGGACTAGATAATAGGTTCTGGTTACGGTTTCCTTTACCTGAATTTCTGATTTTTTCAATTGGTCTTTTGATAGCTGTAAAAAAATTTTCGCTGCCCGCAATCCCACTATATAAGGACCGCTGAATAATAGTTGATTAACTGCAATATCCACTGTGGCATTATGCTGGACTCCGAATTGAAGTTCCAGGAATTCGTCTTCAGGGGCATCGGGATCAAATATAATGGCTGGAATCAGGGTAGTGGGCAATTTTAGCATGTTCTGGTACCCGACAGTGGTAGTGATCTGAGGTAATCCAAAGGCAGTGGTTTCCCAGATCTTTTTTTTGGCTTCTTTAATATCAAGTTTGGCATTTCTGGTTTCCAGGGCATGTTTGACCGCATAATCCTGTGCCCCCTTCAGGGTTAAGCGAATAACCTGATCATGCTTTTCCATATCCAGCCCATTAGCTGCAGCTGATAGTTGTGCGGACAGGAAAACCAGTAAAAACAGAACCCAAAATTTGTTTATTGACAAATTTTTCTTCCACATTTTTTAATACTCCAGATTAATAGCGTTTATTATAAATTATTATAGGGTATTAATCAATTAATATTTTGTTACTTCTTTATTAACCGGAGAAAAAATAAAAATAAGAAGACAGCCACATCTGGCTCTGTTGATATTTTATGATGATTCTTTTAGAATAGCCCTGTGAATAAGGGTATTTTAAGATTCTTTTAAAGAAGGGGATTTAGTGATGGGTAAGGCGTCGCGTATATTTCAGGTCTTTGTTAAACCCACTGGTGCTCTCTGTAACCTGGACTGTCACTATTGTTATTACCTGAAAAAAAACAGGCTCTACCCGGATACCGAATCTTTCCGGATGCCAGAGATCATTCTAGAAGAGTATATTGTCCAGCATATCGAAGCCTCCGGCGAACCAGTGATCCGCTTTTCCTGGCACGGCGGCGAACCCACGCTTCTGGGACTGGACTATTTCCGTAAAATTGTAGCCCTGCAGCAAAAACTCCTGCCGGGAAACCGGGAAATTTTTAACGGAATACAGACCAACGGTACCCTGCTGGATGAGGAATGGTGTCGATTTCTGGCAGCTGAAAAATTTTATGTGGGGTTGAGCCTGGATGGACCCCGGGAGTTGCACGATCGATTCCGCCGATCCAGGGCTGGTAAGCCCTCTTTTGCTCAAACTATTCGAGGCTATAATCGCCTGCAACATCATGGCGTGAAGATCGATATTCTCTGCGTGGTAAATAATTACAATGTCCAATATCCTGAAGAAATATACCGGTTCTTCAAGCAGATTGGTGTACAATATGTGAGTTTTCTCCCTCTGGTAGAATCCGAACCGGAGAGAGCTACAGGAGTGAGCCAGCGCACCGTTCCCTCAAAGGCATTTGGAGATTTTCTCTGTTCTATTTATGATGAATGGGTGAATCAGGATATCGGAAAGATCAAAATCCAGATATTCGAAGAAGCTGCCAGAACCGCCTTTGGGCTGGATCATTCACTGTGCATATTTCGCAAAACATGCGGCGATATCCCGGTGGTTGAACACAACGGGGATTTTTATTCATGTGACCATTTTGTGGATGTTGATCATCATTTGGGTAATATTATTGAGATCCCATTGGGTGAACTGCTGGAGAGCCCGGCTCAGAGAGCCTTTGGCCAGGCAAAACTAGATAGATTACCCTGTTATTGTCAGCAATGTGATGTTCGGGACATATGCAATGGCGGATGCCCTAAAAATCGTTTCATAAAGACACCAGACGGGGAGTTAGGGCTCAATTACCTATGCCAGGGGTATAAGCGGTTTTTTACTCACTGTAAGCCATTTGTGGATGAAGTAGCTGCCCAGTGGCGCCGGGAAAATCCGAAAACCCAAATTCGAAATCCTAAACGAAGTGATTCTTATTAAACATTGAATGATGAATATCGAATAAAGAATGTTGAATGTCGAAGTGAAAGATTCATTTTTGATTTATCAGGTTTTTAACTCTTCTTTGAAAAAGGCAATGGTCCGTTTCCAGGCCATCTTGGCTGCTTCCGGGTGATAACGGTCTGGCCGGGTATCATTGAAGAAGGCATGTTTGGCCCCCTCATACACAAATATTTTGTATTTAACAGAATTGGCTTTCAGGGCCGCTTCAAAGGCTTCAATTCCTTCATTGATCCTCTTGTCCAATTCTCCGTAATGGCAGAGGAATGCAGCTTTTATTTTGGGGATATCTTCAGATTTTGGTTGCCTCCCGTAAAAGGGAACCGCTGCGGTGAGATCCGGCGAAAGGACTGCCACTTGATTGGTTACTCCGCCTCCCCAGCAGAATCCCATGCATCCCACCTTTCCTGTGGTTTGGGGATGGGTTTTAAGATATTTTACCGCAGCCACATAATTCTTAACCGTGGATTGGGGGTCTAGTTCTCTCATGCGTGACCGGGCCTTATCGGAATCACCAGGACTTCCACCCAGTGGAGACAGGGCATCCGGTGCGATCACCATGAATCCTTCCAGAGCCACACGCCGGGTCACATCCTCAATGTAGGGCTGAAGCCCCTTGTTTTCGTGGATCACAATCACACCCGGGAGTTTGGAGTGGTTTTTGGGGGAGGCCTGATAGGCGCGGATATCTTCGGTATCACCCGGGTAATGGATATATCCAATATTCAGGCGGGCATCATCCTCAGGAATAATTTGGGCCCGGCCCAATTTATTCTCCAGCAGGGGAATCAAGGCCACGGCAGCTGCTGTGCTTCCGGCCAGGGTGATCAACCTTTTGAGAAAGGATCGGCGGTCCATGCGCTGATTCCTGTATTCAAGATATAAGTCAATCACTTTTTTATCCATGGGTTTTCCTCCTTTACCATCACACGAATATTATGGGTGGAAACCGATTCTTTGTCAATGATTATTAAGAGGAATCAGTACAACCATTTGAAATCAGAATATCCATCATTTAAAATAATTATATTGATTTAAACTGACCGGGATATTATGATCTGATTACATTTTATGAGGAGGATTGTCATGAGAGCAAAATCATTGATTGCTGTTTTATTCTTGTTTTTACTGGTTTCCTGTCAGGGCGATGAGGGTAATGATGAGCCGGTATTGGCGGAACATCTCGGTGGGGCCAGTACAAACCCTTTTGTGAAGCGGTGAAAGTGGGTCATTGGCTGATCCTTTCCGGGCAGCTTGGGATTGACCCCGATACCGGTAAATTGGTTCCGGGTGGTATTAAAGCGGAAACCCGCCAGACAATGGAAAATATCAAGGCCACCCTGGAAAAATACGGAAGCTCCATGAATCGGGTGGTCAAATGCACGGTCATGCTGGCAGACGTTGCCGAATGGGGGGCCATGAACCAGATTTATGTGACCTATTTTCCCGACCATAAACCGGCCCGGAGTGCATTCGGAGCCAGTGGCCTGGCATTGGGGGCCCGGGTGGAAATCGAATGCTGGGCCACCCTGAAGTGAAAATACAATAAAAGATAGAAAACATTCCGGCTTTATTCTTTTTTTGTAACTTTTATTTGTAAAAGAACGTCTTAATATATAGAGATAAGTCTATGCATTTCAAGAGGGTACAGATAAGAAGCCTGTATGCATTTGCGGATTGGACTCAGGAAAACCAGTTTTATTTCGTTTTTTTATTGTCCGGGTCCTGAGACGATGGATATTAGGCTGATTATCAATTATTGCTTGTCGATTGTGCTGGCTATATACGCCATAACCCTTTGTTATCAGCTTTATAAAAATTATCAATTCAGATTCCTGCTCCTTTATTTTTATTATCTGATTGCTGTTTCCATCTATGGTTTTTTTGCCTGGACCGGGGAGTTTATGGGCGGTTGTCTTTTTGAAACCGATCAAATCACGGAGTTGCATGCGTTAAAGCCCCTGGTTAGCCTCATTGCCTACCCCTTCATCCCTCTCAGCGTGTATCTGTTTATTCTGTTAATCAGGGAATTCTTAAATAAAAACGTTCCTCCACTGTTGATTGTGCTGTACTGGTTCCTGTGGATTCTGGTTTCCATCGGAATATTACTGGCCACCCGGGAGTTTCTGCAAAACCAGCAACAACACATCTTTTCAGCCATGCACCGGACCGCGGGTATTTTGATGTTGATCTTTCGCTATCTGGCACTCAATCACCTGTTTTTCAATTTATCAACCATAAAAGGTGATCCAAAATACCCGGTTGCCAGATTTTTCGGATTCTACTATTTAATCGCATTTTCACTGTATTTTGTGGCCACCCATTTTGCTCCCGACGTGTTTGCATTAAATTTTGCCTGGCCTCTGGTCTTTTTTTCATTGAACCTGCCCCCTCTGCTGGTGATGAGACATTACCTGTATTGCCATCATATCGATCAATACATGGGTATGGACAATGATCGTAACCTGAAGCAATTTTTCTCAAAACACGGAATTTCATCCCAGGAACAGAATATCATTCATTTGTTATTCAAGGGAAGAAGTAATCGTGAGATTGGCGATGTTCTGTATATTTCCACCGGCACCATAAAAAATTATATCTCCAATATTTATAAAAAAATCGGTGTGAAGGACCGCCTTCAACTCATCAATTTGGTTCGCAACCTACATCTTTAAAATAGAAAGGGTGTAATTGGAAAGATTGACCGGTCAGAGACGTTTGTACCGGTCCGAAAAGGTGTGATGAGCACAGTATCTGGTATTATCTATATTTTTTCATTACTGGCCAGCTTTGCCAGTATTGTAATCGCGGTGAATCTGTTGAAAACCTATCGCCGCAAATATCTGTCTCAATATCTGTTTTTTCTGATTGCCTACAATATATCCGGGTTTACAAATCTGATTGGGAGAAACCTGGCCAATGAGTTCTACCATCAGAATCCGTTTATCCAAACCATGACCGGTTATTCAATGGTTTTGTTGTGTTTTCCCTTTTTCGTGTTGACCCTGTTTTTTTTTATTTCCTTCACCCGGGAGATCGCTGATCAGGAACTATCCCATCTGTTTATGATCTGGTATTGCATTACCTGGATGGCCGTACTGGTGGCTCTGCTTTTGGGATTGAAAATCTATATTGGTAGCGGGGATAACCGCTTTTTAAAAATATTGTTAAACTCCATCAATTACGGTATTATAATGGTTTTACTTTTCAGTTTGCTGAAGTTATTGTTTCAATCCAGATGGATCTATAACAAAAACAGACAGCGGGGATTGCGATTTCTGGCTATTCTTTATATCGGTTTGTTCTCGCTTTATTTTTATCTGTCCCAGAATCACATATCCGTCAATCTGGGCAATTTTTATTTTATCTTGATTGTGATTGTCTATTTTACTTTGAATTTTCCGCCCCTGTTGTATTTAAAATATTTTCTGGAGAAGTATTTCACATCCCAGACCCTTCGTCCGGATGAACAGCTGTATCTCGGATCTTTTTTCAATCATTATGATATATCCAGGCAGGAACGGGTGGTTATCAATTTTATTTTGGAGGGAAGGGATAATTTATCGATTGCCAAACAGCTTTCGATTTCCGGAGGAACGGTTAAGAATCATATATACAACATTTATAAAAAGGTGGATGTGAACAGCCGGGCCAAGTTAATACAGCGAGTCA
>DAOVIP010000246.1 GCA_030671465.1 Candidatus Aminicenantota bacterium
CGGGCCAGATCTTCAGGCATCAGACCGTAACCCAGGCGCCAGCCGGTCATGGCATAGGTTTTGGAAAACCCATCCATGAGAATCGTGCGCTTATCCATGCCCGGCATTGAGGCAATACTCAGAATGGGATTCGAGGAATAAACCAGCCGGGTATAAATTTCATCGGATAAAACCCAGAAATCATATTCAATGGCCATTTCGGCGATACGTTTCAGGTCATGTTCGGGAATAATGCCTCCGGTGGGATTTGAAGGGGAATTGATAATCACCAGACGGGTATTTTCATTGACCTGCTTTAAAAACACATCCATATCAAAAGAAAAACCGGATTCCTCTTTCAAGGGAATCGGTACCGGTGTGGCTCCCATGGTTTCGATGATGGCCCGGTAGCTGGGAAATCCCGGATCCGGATATATGGCTTCATCACCCGGTTCCAGAATGGCCATCATGGGAAAGAAAAGCAGTGGTTTGGCACCGGGTCCCACCACTACCTGATCTGCTGTTAACTGAACACCCACCCGGGAGGCAGTATACCGGGCAATTTCCTTTTTTAATTCGGGAATTCCGGCCGAAGGGGTATAGCGGGTCTGTCCATTGGCAATGGCACGGATCCCTGAAATCCCGATATTGGTAAAGGTCTGGAAATCCGGCTGACCGATTTCAAGATGAATGATTTTCCGCCCCTCTGATTCCAGTTGCTGGGCCCGGGCCAGCACCTCATAGGCACCTTCCGGCTCCAGGTGCTGGATACGGTCGGCCAGCCGATTATGGGCCTTTTTCATTCGATTCCTCCTTTTCTAAACGACTCATTATCAATACAGGCGATGATATATATTATTAAAAGCGATTTAAATCCAGTTCTTTCAACTTGGCATCCGTGGGAATCCCTTTTGGGTCCCATCCCCTGGCCTGATAATACATATCCAGCCACTGGCTGAAAATCTCCGGGGACAAATATTTTCCCTTGAAGATTCCCGCCAGGTGCTCCTCCTTGAAAAACCTCTGGGGCAGCGTATCATCTTTCCGGGTCCTTCCGTTCCGGATATTGATCATCCGGGTGATATTTGATATCTTTTCCCCGATCTCCATCAAACGGGAATCATTCATCTTGATCCCGGTCAGGCTCTCATAAATCGGAGCCAGGCGATCGAATCCAAAAGGCAGAAAATCACATACGATCAAAGAGTTTCGGGCATTGACCTCATCCTGGCCTTTCATGACATATTCCGGTGTGCTTTCAAAGGTCAAATTGCCGGCCATCTCATCTGAGGCAGGCCAGAACCGGGTATGGCTGGCGAAATCCGAGGTGGCCAGGGTCAAACCCATGGACGCACATCCCTTGATATTCACCCCTGACAGTTCCATCCCCGCTATCTGAATGGCAAAATAGTCGCTTCCCTTGCCGATATGCCTGGAAGCGATCCGGGTTCCCTCGGCCAGCATATCTCCGATACCATCCCGGCTGGCTATTTTTTTCAATAATGAAACCTGAGCCTGGACATTCCCGAATTTCAGTTCAAGCCCATCACAATCCTGGGGAGAAAGAATACCCTTTTCAAAGGCCTCCATGGCAAAAGAGGTGACCACCCCGGCAGAGATGGTATCCATCCCCAGATCATCACACAGATAATTGGCCTGGGCCACTGCTTCGGCATCACCGATACCACAGCCGGATCCCAGATAGGCAGTGGTTTCGTATTCAGGACCCTCCAGTTCAAAATCCTTCCAGTTAGCCATTTTGGCACATTGAATAATACAATTAAAACAGCCCACACTCTTCCAGTTCAGTTTTTTCTTCATTGCTTCAGAGGTAATATTTTCATAATCCTCGAAATGAACATCCTGGAAATTCCTGGTGGGCAGAAAATGACCATCTTCCTGGCCCATGCGTATCCACATGTTGGTGCCAAGGTCAAATCTTTTGGCCCTATTGGGATGCTGCATGATATCATTGGTCAGACGGGTGTTGAGTTCCGTAAATTTGTCGCGGTCGAAAAAATCAATTTTCTCATTGCCCTCAAACACCACGGCTTTGAGATTTTTTGATCCCATTACCGCTCCGGCCCCTCCTCTGCCGAACTGCCGGTAATAATCGGTACCGATACAGGCAAAGCGTACTTTGTTCTCTCCGGCCGGTCCGATAGAAGCGATCCGACTCTTGGGGTATCTGGATTTTAAATGCTTTTCGGTTTCAAATATGCCCCGGCCCCAGAGGGATACGGCATCCTCGAATACCACCCCATCCGGAGTGACATAGAGATAAACCGGGTGTTCACTCTTTCCGGTTATGACCACATAGTCATATCCCGCTCTCTTGATCATGGGGCCGAAATGGCCACCCACATGGCTGTCCAGAAAGGTTCCGGTCAACGGTGACAGGGTGACCAGGGCAGAGCGGGCCGATGTCTGAACCGGTGTCCCGGTAAAAGGGCCGGTCACAAATATGAGGGGATTACCTGCCCCGAATGGATCTTCTGAGGTCAGCCCCAGGTTCATCATGACTTGCAATCCCGCGCCTTTTCCTCCCAGAAATTGGGGAAAAAGATCCTCGGGTGGGGTTCCGGACCGGAAGGTTCGGTTATCAAGATCAATCTGCAGATATTTATTCTGAATGCCTTTGACCATGTTTACCTCCTATCTTTGGGGCCGTACCGAGCGGTTCATACAGCCTCAATGGTTAAAGGTGGCTTTCTGGTGATGTTGTATAACACACTGACAACTCCCGGCACTTCAGCTATTATTTTATCCGACATCTCCAGCAGGAGTGTCTGGTTCAACTTGAAGGGAACCCCTGACAGTGCATCCTTGCTATCCCAGCACCTGATTTCAATTTGCCAGCCGGGATAACGCTTCCCCTTTTTTACTCCGGTTACCCAGTCATTATGTAGGATGGCCATATATTGAAATGCCCCGGTTGCAGATAAAAATGTTTCCACAATTCTATTGGCTTCCCGGACCAGGTCAACCTTATCCGGGGTGATTTCACCCAGAATCCTGGCTGCCAATCCCGGTGCCGGAAAAGAGGGGCGAGAATGGATGGCTGCGGGCATGGCCAGAGTACGGCAGACTTTGCGAACCAATGGTTTTCGGATCTGTATCAGGGGTTCGATCACCTTGTATTCGTAGACCTCTTCGCTATCAATCCCCAGCTGTTCCAGCACTTTTTGCTGGTGTTTCAAACCGGCAACGATTTCCTCCACATCGGTATAATTGGTGCCTTGGAGTAAAAATTTGGCTCCGCTTTCCCTGATCAATTTTCCGAAAATTTCTTTGTAAAAAATATGAGTGATGGTAGCCCGTTTCTCTTCCGGATCCCTCAAGCCCTTCAGAGCGGAAAAAATTTGATCCTGGGCCTGAACAACCTGAACCTGAATCCCTAATTTTTTAAAGGTTGAAACCACCTGTTGGGGCTCATCCTTTCGCATCAATCCGGTATCGATAAAAAAGGTTTTCAACCGCTCTCCCAGGGCCCGATGACCCAGCATGGTGACCACTGCCGAATCCACACCTCCGGAAAGGGTGTTGATGGCCAGGGCATCTCCCACAAAGGAATGTATTTCTCTGATCTTCTGGTCAATGAATTGTCCGGGATTGATATCTTTTATTTCTTTGATTTTCATTCTTTGTATACCCAGGGATGAATCAGATCATACAACTCCATATTCATTACTTAAAGATATATCATATGAAAAATCTGATGTCAAAAAATAGGCAATATATTGGTTTTTTTTTTAAACCTATTTTATTCTTTTTGCTCTCTTTTATATCTCAATATTTCATTTTTCAATTCTTCATTCACCTGAAAACCCAGTTTCTC
>DAOVIP010000217.1 GCA_030671465.1 Candidatus Aminicenantota bacterium
AGTCTATCTGTATATCAGCACCAACGGCCTGATACTGGACCGGTATAAAATCCAGAGGATTGTCCGGGCCGGGGTGGATGAATTTACTTTTTCGGTTGATGGCGCCGACCAGGAAACCTACGAAAAGTACCGCTGCCGCGGTAATTTCAACCAGGTGCTCCGTAACATGCGGATATTTGTTGAGGAAAGGAACAAATCCGGCAGGGAAGTTCCCCACATCAACTGGCGCTGCATTCTGTTCAAATGGAACGATTCCAGACAGCATATGAAAAAAATCAAGAAATTGGCCGGACAAACCGGGGTGGACCGGTTTACCTGGGAGATCACCGATCATCCTAAAGAGGGTATTTCCGAAAAATATCAGATTGGAACCCGGCATTGGAAGAAAATCTTCTACGAAATCTGGGATACCAGCGGTATCAGTAATGCCATAAAAAACAAAGGTTTTTCAGCCAGGATCAGGGTATTGTCATCCCCCATCCGGGCCCAGGCTGCCCAATCCTCACCGGTGCGGGTAAAGATAAAAAATATCGGTGGTGCACTCTGGCCGGACCGCACCCATTCAGGAAGGCGCCTCATTCGGCTGGGTGCCCAGTTATTTGATCCTGACCGGAACATGATCGAATTGAATTACGCCCGGGCTTTTCTTCCCCGCCCGCTGTCTGCTCATAAATCGGTGGTACTCAATATCGAATTGCCGCCATTGAACCGGACCGGGAAATTCTGGTTGAAATTCGATATGGTTTCAGAGGGAGTTGACTGGTTTGAACCGGCCGGTTCCAAAGTGGTCTGGACAAAATTCACTGTCACCTGAATACTTAAAATCAGATTGACATCCGGGTCCAATCCTTGACAGGATGGAACGATTCTTATACAATTCAGACCATGGTTGCCGCCAATTTCAAGCCACATTTCAAATCCATTTTTCTGCATGTTCTTGCAGCCATTGTGATCCTTTTTTTACTGGTGAATTTCATTGCCACCACTGTAAAAATCAAGGGCTCATCCATGCAACCCATTCTCCAGGACCAGGAGAGAATTATCATTTTGAAACTGGGCCTGACCAAAAACCACATTGATCGATTCGATATCATTGTTTTCTCGATTCCGGATATAAACCATAAAAAGTTGATCAAAAGGGTGATCGGCCTTCCCAACGAGCAAATAGAAATCAGGGGCGGCGAAATCTATATCAACAATCGGATATTGAAGCAACATGGAGGATCCACCTCCTCGATCATAAGGGCGGATTCGGTCTCCATAGAACCGATTCGGATACCTGAGAATCACTATTTTGTCATCGGAGATAACCCCTGCATGAGCCAGGATTCCCGGGAATTCGGATTGATCCCCAGAACAAATATAATCGGGAAGGCCATCCTGCGCTATTGGCCCTTTTCACGATTTGGCAAAATTTCATGAGAAAATCAGGCTCATTGTTTCTAATAAGCACTTTTCTATCCGCCATCCTCATAGGTACCCTGCTGCTCATGTTGCCGTTTTCCACACAGGGCCGTTCCATAAGCTTCGAAAATGCCCTGTTCACTTCCGCCTCTGCAGTTACTGTCACCGGCCTGATTGTGGTGGACACACCGAGTTATTTCACCTTTTTCGGAAAACTGGTCATCCTGATCCTGCTGCAATTCGGAGGGCTGGGATTCATGACCGTTTCAACCCTCATCATCCTGCTGGTGGGGAAAAGCATTTCACTGACCGATAAATTTCGGATTGAAAATGAATTTACATCCGGAAGTTATAAAAATATCTCAGATTTGGTTAAAAAAATCTTTTTTATGACCATCATCTTTGAGGCTGCCGGTTCCATGATCCTGTTTTTCCAGTTTTCGGAGCTGGCCTTGAAAGAGCGAATCTTCAGTTCGGTCTTTCATTCGATTTCAGCATTCTGCAATGCCGGTTTTTCGGTTTTCGAAAACAGTTTCGAATCTTATCACTCCCGGACCGGTATTAATGTTACCCTGATGGTATTGATCATTGCCGGCGGAATTGGCTTTCTGGTGCTAAACGAAATATATTTACTGGCCCGGGGCAAGATAAAGAAAATATCCAGGCTCTCCCTCCATTCCAAGCTGGTCATTATTACCAGCCTGCTGTTGATCGTTATCGGTTTTGGACTCATATTTATCGAAGAACTACTGAACAAAAGCAATACCCTGTCCCTGAAAAATAAAATCCTGACCTCGCTGTTTCAGTCTGTTACCGCCAGGACTGCCGGTTTCAACACCATCAATCTGAACCTGTATGCCTCAGCCTCGGTATTTATCCTATTGACACTGATGTTTATCGGTGCCTCTCCGGGATCAACCGGGGGGGGAGTCAAAACCTCCTCCCTGGGAATGGTTTTTGCCTATCTGCGTTCACGAATACGCAACCGGGAGAACATTGACCTCTTCTACCGCCATATCCCCTCTAAGACCATTGAAAAATCGTTCATGGTCATATTCCTGGCCCTGTCACTTATCTGTCTGTCATTTGTGTTGCTGCTCAGTTTCGAAAAAGAATTTAAGGTGATTGAACTGCTGTTTGAAACCATATCGGCTTTCGGCACCGTGGGATTGAGCATGGGGGTTACAGCCAAGCTGTCCCTGGCTTCCAAAATTGTCATCATAATCACCATGTTCATCGGCAGGATCGGGCCACTTACTATTCTGGTGGCCCTGAGCAAAAGGGAATCCAAAGGAGACTATCAATACCCGGAAGAAAATATCATGATCGGATAGTGTAAATCCATAAACTTGAACAATGAGGAGGATGCATGAAAAAATTTGCTATCATCGGGTTGAGTAGTTTCGGTCTCAACATAGTCAAAACCCTGGCTCAAAAAGACGCTGAAATCCTGGCCATCGACAAGGATGAGAACAAGGTGAAGGAAATAAAGGATATCGTCAATCAGGCCATTACCATGGATGCCACCAACAAGGAAAACCTCTCATCGATCGGTATCACTGAAATGGATATCGTGATCGTGAGCACCGGCCCCACTCTGGAACCGAGTATACTAATAGTTCATATTCTCAAAGAACTGGGTGTGAAGAAGATCATTGCCAAGGCCCTGTCCGAAGACCATGAAAAAATCCTCAACCTGGTCGGCGCCACCGAAGTTTCTTTCCCGGAAAGGGATGTGGCCATCAAAATCGGAAACCGGCTGACCTTCAGCAATCTTCTGGATTATCTACCCCTGGAATCCGGTATTGTGATACAGGAAATCGCACCTCCGGATTCATTTATTGGAAAAACCCTGGCAGAAATTCACCTCCGGAAGAAATACAATGTAACCGTGGTCGCCATCAAATCCATTATCCCTGAAGAAACCATCCCCAATCCAGGCGGAGATTTCCTGGTCAAGGAAAGTGATATTCTTATTGTGCTGGGCAGTTCGGATGACATTGAAAAATTCCAAAAAAAATTAAATCAATGATACCCCTTTTGATCAGCAAGCTGCCCGAAAGGTCATTCTATTCTATCGATTAATGCCCGATAAATCCAGCATAAAAGCGTATTCCATGGCGGTTTCTTTATGCCGTCTGAATCTTCCCGAAACTCCGCCATGACCGGCTTCCATATTAACATGTAATAGTATTTTATTCCGGCTGGTGCTCATTTCGCGTAATTTTTGAACCCATTTGGCTGGCTCAAAGTACTGGACCTGGGAGTCATGCAAACCGGTGGTTACCAGCATAGCGGGATAGGATTTGGCTTCTACGTTGTCATAGGGAGAATAGGATAACATATATTCATAATAATCTTTCTGTCTTGGATCCCCCCATTCATCGTATTCGGCCGTTGTCAGGGGGATACTATCATCCAGCATGGTGGTCACCACATCCACCCAGGGGACAGCGGCAATAATTCCTTTAAAGAGCTCAGGCCCCATATTAACCACGGCTCCCATCAATAAACCTCCCGCACTTCCCCCCATGGCAAACAATTTCTCTGAACAGGTATATTTTTCTTGAATTAAATATTTAGCACAATCGATGAAATCATAAAAGGTATTTTTCTTTTTAAACAGTTTTCCCTCTTCATACCACTGTCTGCCCATTTCCTGCCCACCCCGGATATGGGCAATGGCATAAATAAATCCACGGTCCAGAAGACTTAACCGAACCGAACTGAAATAGGGATCCATGCTTGCACCATATGACCCGTAACCGTAAAGTAACAGGGGATTTTTACCATCTCTTGTCATTCCCTTTTTATATACCAGTGAGATGGAAACCCGGGTTTTATC
>DAOVIP010000185.1 GCA_030671465.1 Candidatus Aminicenantota bacterium
CCATATTTTGCCAGGTTTTGCCACCATCAACACTTTTGAACACCCCGGTCCCGGCATAAGTGCTTTGTGAGGAATTGGCCTCCCCGGTACCCACCCAGATCAAGTTTTCATTTTTTTGTGAGATGGCCATATCACCAATTCCGATTGAGGACTCATGGTTGAGAATGGATCTCCAATTCACCCCCTGGTCATGGGTAACCCACAAGCCACCCGTTGCCGTGGCTACATAAAAACATTCCGGATTTTTTTGGCAAACAGCAATATCAGTCACCCGGCCGGCAATATGGTGTGGGCCGCAGTATACCCACTTCAGGTTTTTAAAAATAGACTTGTCCCGCATCTGTTGATGAATGGCGTAAGCATCCAGTCTTTCCTTGATGGGGGCAGCCGGAAATATGGATTCAGATAAAATTAAAATTGATAAAAAATATAAAAACTTCAGCAAATACCTCCTGTTACCATGAAGCCGATTTGGTTTTCGCTATGTCTATTTTACACACAAATTTTCGGTATTTCAAATATCCGGAAAATAATTGCCAGCCTAAACTTTTTAATGTAAAATGAAGTATAAATATATAATAGTGAGAAATAATGAAAAATTCCAAATTGATTTTTAAAAGCATTATTTTCGGCTGGCTAATTTTTGGGCTCTGCCTTTCCCTGCCCTTATTTTCCGGCCAGGATGACCTGAAAATCATCGAGAAAATTGAAGTGGTCAATGTAGAGGTCCCGGTCCGGGTTTTTTATAAGGGTAAGCTGGTTAAAAATCTGACCAAAAATGATTTTACTTTATACGAAGGTAATGAGAAACAGTTCATCAATGGTTTCTATTCCAAAAAAAAATGCATAAACACTCAAAACGTCAAATTAAAACCTCTCTATCAAGAACGCAGTACAGCCTCCCGCTATTTTGTATTGATCTTCCGTACCACTGATTACAATATTGAATTGAGAAAAGGAATTGAATACCTGTTTGAGAATATCATCAAACCCCGAGATGAATTGCTGATATTTGTCAATGATAAAACCATCTCATTAAGCAAATCATACTGGAAAATTGACCGAAAAGAAATCCTCATGCAGATGCTTAAAGAAGAATGCATCCATGCCCACCAAAGACTGATCTCCTATTTTTTGTCCATCCAGAAAGATCTGGATCGAACCCAGCAGAGATTAATTGAAAATGATTTATACAGCCAAAATGCATTTTTTATTATCCATTTCCTGAGAAGATACCTGACCACCTGGCAGGAATACAAGAGGAAGTACTTGATACCGGATCTGGACAAATACTACAATTTTGCCAACCATCTGGATAAAATCAAAAAAGAGAAATGGATTATCAATTTCTACCAGATTGAAATGTTTCCCAAAATGAAAATTACCGGACGCCTGAGACAGAGAATCGAGACCATGATCAGTCAATTGATGGTGGCCCGTAGCGAAGATGCGGTTCACTCCCGAATTATTTCCAGATTCCTGGAGGACATCGATACCGAACTTAATGTTGCCGATGACTTTCCCATCGAGGAAATCACCAAGTTGATGTACAAAGTGGATACCACCTTCCATTCCATTTTCATGAGTGTCGAAAAAGAAGCCTTGGATCAGGATTTCCAGTTCAGGAAGGTTTCTACTGACATAGAAAATTGCCTGCGGGAACTGACCAAGAAAACCGGTGGGGCACTGATTACCAGCGGTGATCTCGGTTCTGCCCTGCATTCCATTGAGAGCAAGGAAGACCTGTATTATGTGTTGACCTATGTTCCCCGAAATCCTAAAAACATCGATAAAATCAGGATAACGGTTAACAATAAAAAATATGATGTGGTATATGATGACAATCTCAGAGCGGATTATATTTCGGAATACCTGAAAACCCGTAAAGCAGAAATTCCCGCGGTAACCTTATCAGGAATCGGATTCAAAGCCAATAAATTAACCATGACCATATCGGATTTTTTTATGACTGTTGATAGCAAAAAAAAGATTGGAAAGTTAAATGTGCGTGTCCGTTTAATCAATGAAGAAAATGAAACCGTTTTCGATCAAAAACGTTTGGTCGTTGCCAAAAAGGAAAACGTCAATATTTCAATAAATTTTGAAGCGATTCCTCGAGAAAAATATAACATCATTATTGATGTGTCCGATTTATTAACCGGAAGAACGGCCATGGATTTTCTGGAATATGTCCATATTGAATAATTACCACACTCCCCTATCCATGATCCATTATATGAATTTTACCATCAGATGAAGTGACATATTCGGTTGATTTTTTCCGGAAATAAATATAAAATTCAGACAATGGTAGTTTTTAAAAATATTTTTCACCCATGATAAATCTAAATCGACTTCTAAAATTATCCGCTGGCAAGGTCAGTCAGGAGAAAGTATGTGGTGCGACTGATATCGGAAAGATGCGGGAAAACAATGAAGATTATTTCTTCATTGAAAAGAAAAAACAATTGTTTATTGTTTCTGATGGAATGGGTGGTCACAATGCCGGTGAGGTGGCCAGTTTGACTGCCACCCAAACAGTGAGGGATTATTTTTCTGTCGAGAGATTGGCCAAACTAAAAAAGAATCCGCAAAATATCCGTGAAGAAATTATCAACAGTATCAAGCAGGCCCATCAGCGTATTCTGGAAATGTCAGCCCAAAACCCCGATTACAAGGGGATGGGCTGCACCATTGTTGTCGCCCTGATGATTGATGACACTTTACATCTGGGTCACATTGGGGATTCCAGGGCCTACCTGACTGATGAAAAGAGTATTGCCCTCCTGACCACTGACCATACCTATGTCATGCAACTGGTGAAAGCCGGAAAAATGAGGTTGGAAGATATCAGGAAAAGCAACATAAAAAACCATCTCAGTCAGGCCTTGGGTGCACCCATTACCCTGACGCCTGATTACGTCAGTCAAAAATTGAATCCTGGTAACAGGGTATTGATGTGCACAGACGGACTCTGGGATCTTATTTCAGACCGGGAAATATATAACCTGCTCACCCAAAACAAAAGCAAGGATCAGATATGCAAGGACTTCATCCGCAAAGCCAATAGAAAGGGTGGTCTTGACAATATCACTCTCATTGTCATCGAATATGACGATTCAGATAACCTGAACGAAGACCAAAAGTCTGAGACCTCGGATACCGGAGAATATGGAGTTGTTTTCTCCTTTCCAAGCAAAGATGATTCTGAATAAATGGTTCTGTCTCATCTTTGTTCTCCTTATGACCCACTCGGTTCAACTGAATGCCGGGATCGATTACAATTTTTCTTATCAATTCAGGGGATCCACACATGGAAGGATACTGTTAATTATCCCTTTCCGGGTATATTACGAATCGTTTGCATCAATGAATTTCAGTTCTGAAAAAAGTGTCAATGGTGGGTTTAATTTTTATTTAAGCGATATATCTGAATCCGGATATATGATGAGAACTTCAGGTTTCCTGGGGAAAACCCTGGTGGCCTTAACGGCTGACTATGATTTAAAAAAGGGATTGAAATTCGCCCTTCATAAATTAAATCATTTTTGTGTACCTTATTATTCAAAATTCATCAAAAGAAAAAAGCCATTTCTTTTCAGGATTTATTCAACCAAGAAAAATTCAATGGGTTTCAGAAGAAATAGTAGAGGCATACACAGTCATTTCTTTATTGATTTCAAGGTCAGGTTTCAGCATCATCCCGAAATACTAAATATTGATTTTAATATATATAAAATTCTACTGGAAATGTTGAAAATCCACAATCACTCATTTTTACCGGGAAATAAAATAGAAACCTTGATTATGCACCCCCGACAGGAATGGAAGAGTTCCCCTTTGGATTACTCAAGCTATATCAATCGGGTGGTCGTCCTGGCGGCCCGAATAATGAAAAGATTGAAACCGTTCAAACAAACAGCACCCTTCCGAATTCACTACCGGGTATCAGATTTGACCCCTTCCATAATTGAAGTTACCGGTATGTCCAAACCCGGAGTCCCGATCTGGGGGAGATACTTGATCAAGGAGGTTATCCGCAAAGTTAGAATCAGATTAAAGGACCGGATCCTGCTGGAAGATACCTTTACCTTGACCATTGAAAATCCCCAGGGAAATGGATTGCAGGCCAGAACGTCCCTTCAGCTGAAAAACTAAGACTGATTGCTGTCGAATAATTTATGAAATATCATCTTTTCAAGTAACAATTTCTTTTCCCCGAGCTTTTTCTTTAAGAACCGGTGGTCTCTGACCATGGTTCTCAAATACATGCGCACCAATCCGAATCCGTATATAAATTTTCCAATGATTGAGGTTTCAATAAAAATCTGGCTGATAAAAAAGCCATGAAACAGAAGTGTTTCTCCGGTGATGAACATATCATCATAAAATAAGTAACCGAGACCGGGAATGATTTTGACAATGATATCAAGTGTTTTAAACCGTCTATTGTTCAATTGAATTCTTTTTACAATCCGGTTGATATCAAGAATGACTTCCCTTGAATATCCGGTCTTATTCAGAAGTTTAAAAAATTGTTCCCAGTTTTCATCAATCAGATAACTCAGGGTAATGTATCGAATTCGATTTTCATTCGCTTCACAACTTATTTGCTTTAAAATTTTTCGGGCCCACTCCGATTTACCTCTTGATAAAAAGAAAACACCAATCTCTTCATAGACTCGATTGATGTGAGGGGAATCCTTCAGGTACTTGATGGACTGATTAAAGGACTTCATCATTTCAGCTTCACTATTGAGGAAGCGGTAGTCGATTGCGAGTTTCAACCACAGAATTCCCCTTTCTTCTGAAGTCAAGG
>DAOVIP010000041.1 GCA_030671465.1 Candidatus Aminicenantota bacterium
ATTGAGTACCACCAGAATCAAACAGGCTTCAAAGGCAAAGAAACGATAGAAACCGTGACTTCTGGGATTGCCCAGGGCCCGCCATGATAAAACCAGTAGAAAAACAGTCCCCATAATAAAGATGGTCAACTGCATTTTTTTATCGGTCGGAGAGGGTTTTCATGAACAGTACAATGGCTTTTTCCGGAACACCGTAAGCAAACAGCCCGCCCAGCAATAGCATGACTGGAATGAATATGTTCAGGTTTTTCATCATTTTCTCCTTAAGGTTATATTTTAATAGGAAAATCTCCGATTTCCAATAAAAAAAATTGAAATCCAAAATTTCTGAATGTTTCCGGAAATTTCAGGTTACCGGATTTTTTTCCGGTCTGCACAACCAGACGTTGCCGAAGCTTGAGGTGGGGAAAGATTTATCGATTTTCAGGCCGACAGCACCAAATTCCGACTTCTCTAATTCATTTTGTACTTGATAACCAGCGGATTATCATCCTCGTCGGTTGAGGTGGTCCAGAAATGACCCCGGCTAAAACACAGGGGTTTTCGTCTGAGGTCATCGGGCCGGTTGATTCCTGGAATTTTCAGGTAAAAACAATCAATGTATTTCCCGTTGTGATCAAACACATCCACCAGAACCCGCTTCTGTGTATCCATGGCCGAGGTAAAGACCATCAGCTTTCCTTCATGGATCCGCATGGCATAGATGTCGTTGTAGTATTTTTGATTCTTGATCTCCTCGAGTTTGCGGTCATTTTCTTCCAGATCCTCCCGGATCTGAAAATCGACCGGCTGAAAGGGTCGGTTGAAGTGGCGGATAATTTTGGCGCTTTTTGGAGCTACCTGGGTGATACGGTAGCGGGCCTGGTGGCTGACATATAAATACCGGTTTTGGTCAAAAACGGTGATAAATTCGGTGATCTCATCCATATTGATATATACCCCGCCCTCCTTGGAGGTTTTTTTGATCACCGCATCCAGGGTGGTAAAGCTCAGGCCGGTCGAAGTCAATTCTCCCTGGATGTCCGCACAATCGATCAGATGGGTCCTCTGGTTAATCCCGTTCTTGATATTTCCCGGAGAGATATCGTTGCTGCGAAAGTAGAATTTATCATCGCTGCCATGAAGGAGCAGGGTAAAGGGTTTGGCCTGGTGAATGCGGAATTCCCGACGGAAGCTACCATCCAGGCCGCTGAAAATCAGTTTTACCGGCATGAAGGAGCCGATCACCACCCCCTGACTGTCAAAGAAAAAATTGGCAAAGTACTTGATCTCTCCGGGTCCTTCACCCTTTTTTAGGAAGGTTTTTACGAACCGACCCCGGGGATCAAATTTAAAAAGCTGTTCCCGTTCGGCTACAAAAACCGAACCATCCGGGGCAATCTTGATTCGCCGGGGGTTCTTAAAGGAAAAAGCTCCTGCCTCGTCACTGATACGCAGCACTTCGGTTAATTTGACCACCCGGATGGCCTCAGTTTGTGATTTTCCCGCGGGAGCGGCCGGGTTATTGATCACCTCCTGGGTGCTGGCCAGGGGTGACGCCAGAATCAAACCAATAATAAAAATATTTCGCAATCTCATGGGAGCCTCCGTTACAATTGGTAAGACGCCTTTCTTTTAAAAAAAGTTTACCAAAAAGTAACCGGAATTGGAATATGAATGACCGGGATTTGATTTTCTCATCCCGACTTGCCATTGATTTAGAAATAGAATATAATCAATATGAGGACAGGGTAAAAGGAGGAACAAGATGCCCAAAGGAAGGGAAAAACCCAAATCCAGTGATAAGAAAGCCCCCAAACTATCTTTGAAGGAAAAACGGAAAAGAAAGAAAGAAAAGAAAATAAATAAGGAACGGTTCGTTCAAGAATAAAAAGGGTTCTTCGTCACCAATAGGAGGAATATGTGAAAAAGGCATTCGTGTTTTTAATTTTTTTTATTATTAAATTTTCGATTACACCGATATTTTCTCATGACTTCTGGCTGGTTCCCCAAAAATTCAAATTACAGCCGGGAGAGGTGCTCACCATCATGGCCAATACCGGAATGGATTTCCCTAAAAGTCTAAATGCGGTATTACCGGAAAGGCTAAACTACGCTGCCGTGGTTGGGAAAGCCCTGGAATTGAATATGACTGATTTACGGATACAGGGAAATTCTTTACTCTCAACCTGTATTTTAAAAAATCCCGGCACCTATGTCGCTGCTATTGCTTTGAAACCCAGGCAAATAAGCTTATCGGCAACAGAATTCAATGAATATTTACTTCATGATGGCCTGGCTGATATTTATGAGCTCAGGAAGAGGGAGGGTATACTGAATAAAAATGCGGTTGAATACTATTCCAAGTACCCGAAAACAGTCATCCAGGTGGGCAATCGCTTGGACAACACGCCTACTCAACCGCTTAATCTCCCTTTAGAAATCGTGCCCATGGTAAATCCCTACACCCTGAAAAAAGGGGATAAATTGAGTGTTACTGTGTTTTTTAAGGGAAAAACACTGGCCGGTCAGGAATTGGCCTGGAGCTTCCCCGGACAGGGGGGAAAATTTGCCGGGACAACCAAAACGGATTCCAAGGGAAGGGCATTGGTTCCTTTGGAAAAAAAAGGCCCTTATGTCATCAGGCTAACCCATATGGAATGGGCTAGGCAGAAAACCCATGAATGGGAAAGTTATTGGGCCTCTCTGACATTTTTTGTCTCGGGTGATTGAATTATTCTCATGAAAACCATCACCGTTCCGGTTGAAATAAATTTCTATTAGGGATCTTTTTTTCATTTTTTTGTAGATAAAGTCAAATCGGGGACATGTAACCAGACTCCCGATTCACAACCTTGAACCTTGAACTATGTTGAAACTGCCTTTTGTTTTTCCCGAACAAAGTATATACAGTGATCGGATTTTGCTGTATATTAAATCTTAAAGTCCGGTTTGTTCCGTTCCGGAGAATTCATTTTATTTCTGGAGGTAATCAAATGAGATCAAAATTTGCTGTTTTGCTGATACTGCTAATGATCGTTCCCGTATTGGCAGTCGATACCGCCAAAGAAGCGGAAAAGGGAAAAACCATAGAGAACTGGCTGATGCTGGGTCCCGGTCCGGTGACCGGGCTGGAACGGGCGGTTTATAAATCGAACCGGGATATTGCCAATCACCGATTTCTAGACATCTCCGGGCTCTGGCCCCGGTCCGGCCAGGAAGTTGCCTGGAGCCACGGTCGGATACTGCGCTGGAATCCGGTCAACCAGTATAGCACAACCTCGACAGGCGATTCGCTCTATTATTTTGTCAGCTTTGTGGATGCCCGTAAATTCCTGAAGGCCAGACTGGTGGTCAACGGGATCCACAAGGCCATGGTCAACCTATACCTGAACGGCCAGGAGGTAAAGAAGCAATATGACCAGAAAACCGGGAAGGTAACGGCAGATCTGACCCTGCTGAACAAAAAACATGTACTCCTGCTCAAGGTGTTTATCCCTCAAGGAGAAAGCTTCACCCTGGATGCCCAGGTGTCTGATGCCCGTCAGGTGGAATCCGGAGAACTTGCTTTTTCAAATTCTTTGGCCAGGCGGGTTGATTTCAACCAGATTTTGAAGGTGAAAGGCGTATACTCCCTGAAGGTCTCTCCTGACGGCCGGTATGTGGCGGTTTCGCTGGGGCAAACCGGACCAGATGGCAACACCAGCCGCTGGATCGAGATCCTCAAAATCGCTGACAGCTCCAGAATCCTGACCACCGAAGGCCGGGGAAGTTTTGCCAATCTGACCTGGCTGAAAAACTCCAGGGGCTTTGTCTACAGCGCCGAGAGCAAAAAGAAAACCACCATCTATCAATACAACCTGCAATCCGGGGAAAGAACAGCGGTCATCTCCGGAATCAAGGACCTTTCCAATTTTCGCCTGTCTCCGGACAACTCTTTTATCATGTACTGGACCTATAAGAAAAAAGACACGGGGAGCGGGTACAGGTATATCAAAACCATACCCGACCGGGCCGCTTCCGGGCGCTATGACTACGAGCTGTACCTCCGTTACCTGAACGGGGGAGTTGCTCACAAGATTCGTTCCTTCACCGAAGACCTCTATTCGGTGATGATCAGCCCGGACAGCAGCAAGGTGCTCTTCTCCACTCTGGTGCCGGATCCCCGGAAAAGGCCCTATTACAAAAGTATTTTCCATATGCTGGATCTGAAAGACCATAGCATTAAAAAACTATTTGAAAGCAACCTGGTTTTTCCGGCCAGCTGGGCCCCAGACTCCTCCCGGCTTTTGCTCACCGGAGGTCCGTTTTCATTCGGGGGGATCGGTAATATCCTGAAGAAGGGTGTGATCCCCAACGAATACGACACCCAGGTGTTTATTTACGATATCGCCACCTGCAAGGCCAACTCCATCACCCGGAATTTTACCCCCTCGGTGGAGGATGTGTTCTGGAGCCAGTGGGACGGAAATATCTATCTCCGGGCCACGGACCGATCCTTTATCAAATTGTACCGCTACCAGACCAAACGGAATACCTTTAGCGAGATCCGGATGCCGGTAGATGCGGTCCGGCGTTTTGATGTTTCTTCCAGAGGAAGGTTTGCAGCATTCTGGGGTTCCGGGGCTACCAATCCCCACAAGCTTTACCGGGTGGACCTGTCCCGGCTGCGAGTGTCACTGCTGAAGGACTACAATGCCGAGGATTTTCGCCATGTCCGGTTCGGAAAGGTGAAAGACTGGAATTACCGGACCCCTGAGGGGAAACACATCATTGGCCGTATCCATTATCCCCTGGATTTTGATGCCAATAAGAAATATCCCTGCATTGTCTATTATTACGGCGGCACCTCGCCGGTGGAGAGAAGTTTCGGCGGCCGTTATCCCTTCAACTGGTATGCGGCCAACGGCTATGTGGTGTACGTACTGCAGCCCAGTGGTGCCGTGGGTTTCGGCCAGGCCTTTTCAGCGGTGCATGTCAATGATTGGGGCAAGGCCACTTCCCGGGAGATCATCGGGGCCACCAGAGAGCTGATCAAGGCCCACCTCTATATCGATCCCCAACGGCTGGGGGCTATGGGTGCGTCCTATGGGGGTTTCATGACCCAGTATCTGGCCACCCAGACCGATATCTTTGCAGCCTTCATCTCCCATGCCGGTATCAGCGCCCTCTCCAGTTATTGGGGAATTGGCGATTTTGGCTATTCCTACAGCGGGGTAGCCACGGCCGGAAGCTTCCCCTGGAACCGCCGGGATATCTACGTGGACCAGAGTCCGCTGTTCCTGGCTGACAAAATCACTACCCCCCTGCTGCTGCTTCACGGCGAAAAGGATAACAACGTGCCCCCGGGTGAGAGTTACCAGATGTTTGCCGCCCTGAAGCTGCTGGGCAAGGAGGTCGCCTTGATAACCATCAGTGACCAGGCCCACTGGATCATGAAATATGAAAAGCGGCTCCACTGGATGAAGACCATCATGGCCTGGTTTGACAAATGGCTCAAGGGGGAAATCCTTTACTGGGATAACCTGTACGGAAAATACCAAACCAAAAAAGAGAAAAAATAAAACGTGTAAAAAAGTAAAGCGTAAATTGTAAAGAGTGAAACTCCGGTTTACTTTACTTTTGCCTTTTCATCAGGAGATAGAAGCCAGACTCACTAGCCCCCAAATCCCATTGGAATACTATGTTGTGGATTAAAATTCTATGGTTTTTGCTTTTGTGTGGTATTGAGCAGCTTTTGAACCGGCTGTAGCAGCGGCAATCTTTTCGCCTCCGAGATTGTCCATGGGATAAATAATAATAGTTGAACTTTCTTCTTTGGATATTTCCAGGAGTGCCTGAATTTGCCTCAACTCCATGGTTCCCTCCTGGGTTGACAGTGTTTGACTGGCTTCTGCAAGTGCGGTGGCTACATTTTTTTCAGCTTCTGCTTGAATTTGTTTTGCCTCAGAGCTGCGCTCTGCTCGGGCTATAACGGCCAGTTCTTCAATAAGAGACGGGGGGGCAAAAATATCGGTTATTCGCACTGCCCTGACATTCACACCATAATCCTTTGCCGCTTCGTCGATCTCACTCTTCAAACTGGAATCGATAGTTTCGGTTTCGCTGAGCAGGGGCCTTAGGTCATTTTTACCGATAGTACTTTTTAATGCCTCCATAGAAGCCCATTCGGTGGTTTTCCAGTAATCTTTAACCCGGATGGCCGCTCTTTCTGGATCTTCAATTTCCAATTCCACAGCAGCAGTAACATCAATCGGAACATTGTCCTTGGTCAGTGTTTTGGTCGCTTTTACCTCATAGGTAGTGATTCGAATATCGAGAATACGGGCAATGGAGTAGATAAATGGCGGTATAATAAAAAAACCCGGGCCTCTGGCACCCACAGATTTTCCCAGGCGAAGCAAAACCAGCCTCTCCCATTCGGGCAGGATATAAAACATGCGGGCGATGGTATTGGCCACCCAGAGGATAGCCAGGGTTATGACCACACCAATAAAAATACGACCGGGAGAGGGTTCTTCAATTCCAATTTGCCTGAAACTGGAGAAAATATTCCTGAAAATCGGCCAGACAAATATGTACCATAAGGGGATAGCAATTCCCCAGCGAAAAACATTACGGATAAATGTTTGAACGGGATTATGTTTTCGTAACATTTTTTCCTCCTTTTACTTTTTTGTATTGTTCTTTTATTCTTTGTTTCTGACATAAATGAGTTTAAATCTTCCCTTTTGACTCTCCCGGGTTTCGATGTCGAATTTGCCGATGGAAGCAATCAGGGGGGTTAACTTTTCAAAACCATAATTTCTGGAATCAAAATTGGGCTGTTTCTTCTGCAAAAGGCTTCCCACATCTCCTAAAAAAGCCCAGCCATCATCATCAGCCAGGTCAGATATGGTTGATGAAATTAACTGGATGATTTCAGGGGTAATTTCTTCGACCGCACTTTTCCGGGAAGGTTTATTCTTATTGATACTGGATTCACTTCTCTTTGATCGGTTCTTGAGAATTTCAATGTAGATAAATTTATCACAGGCAACGATAAAGGGGCTGGGGGTTTTTTTCTCTCCGATTCCAAATACCTTCATCCCGGCTTCCCGCAACCGGGTGGCCAGCCGGGTAAAATCGCTATCGCTGGATACCAGGCAAAATCCGTTGACCTGACCGGAATACAAAATATCCATGGCATCAATAATCATGGCAGAGTCAGTGGCATTTTTACCGGAAGTATATGCATATTGCTGGATCGGGATGATGGCATTTTTTAAAAGGACTTTTTTCCATTTGGCCAGAGTGGGCTTGGTCCAGTCTCCAAAGATCCTTTTGATGGTGGGATTGCCATATTTGGCAATTTCCTCCATCATTTCTTTTACATAATCAGAGGCGATATTGTCCCCGTCGATCAATACGGCTAATTTTATTTCTTTTTCCATTTTATTCCCTCATCTTACCATTCCATTGTTTAATGCTTTTGCATTTGCCTCCACTTTACCAGAAAACAATACCGTAATCAAAAATTTAAACTCTTTTGTTTACTGACCCTCTGCCTGTTATCTTTTCAATCTATATTTTTAGTGTATACCGTTCTGGTGGGAAATGGAATCCCGATATTTGCTTTGTTTAATGCCTTATAAATTTCATCGGTTATATTGAACCTGGTTGAAAAGGCTTCTGTATAGTTCTTGACCCAGGCCCTGGCAACAAAATCCAGGGAAAAATCAGACATTTTTGAAAACAGGACATCAGGTGGAGGTTCTTCAAGGACTGATTCTACCTTCTTAATGGCTTCTAAAACAACATTCTTAACCTGTTCGGAATCAGAGCCGTATTCAACACCAAAATCAACGTTAACCCGGATAGTAAGATCAGGCATTGTAAAATTTTTAACCTTAGCGTTTGCCAGATAACCATTGGGGATATATATAACCTCATTGTCGAAAGTCTTCAATTTTGTACTTCTTAGCCCAATGTCAAGAATGACTCCCATTTCACCCGATTCTAACTGAACCTTATCTCCAACTTTAAAAGTTCTATCTAAGACAAGCTGAAGCCCACCCAGGATATTAGACAAACTGTCTTTTACAGCCAGGCCAATAGCAAGACCGGCAATTCCTGCTGTAGCAAGAAGAGGACTAATGTCTATCTGCCAGGCACTAAAAATAAAAATTACAGCAAGAACGAAAATGACAACCTTTAAAATTTTCTCGATTAAAGGAATTAATCTGTCATCCGCAGTGGACTTTGTCTTGGATGCCCATTCATTCAACCAATGTTGAGAAAAATTATGGAGAATTCTAATTATCAAGATTGTCACAATCACGATTAAAAGACTATCGATTAAATTGTTTAAAATCTTGGCCTCGAATTTGATTTTCTGAAAGCCGATTTTCAAACCCAAAACAAGGAAAATGTAAAAAATTATCGAAGAAAGACTTTTTACGATTAAATCATCGATTTTGGTCTTTGTCTTTTGTGCCAGGGGCTTCAACACTGATTTTAGTATGATTTTAGCTAAATAGGCAAGTATGAGGGTAATGACTAAAATCAACAAAAATCTCAGATAGAGATTTTCTAAAATAAACTGAAAAATTTCGGACACAGTCTTCATTTGAATTTCTCCTTTTAAAAAAGCTGTCTTAAACCATCAAGAAGTACCCGGGTGGCGATGCAATCATCTTCATTGTATTCTAAAATGCGTTTTTTGATGTTTTCATCCTTTTCTTCAACCCAGCGATGATACCATTCGATGGATGATGCACCGGAGGGATCTTCATCTCTCCAGGTAAATCCCAGATATTGAGCCAGTGTTTTTATTGAGAAATTATTGGTTGGCCATTCGGTTTTTTTCATAACCACATCATAATATAAATCAACTGAAGATTCGGGTGAAAATATGGCCTCGACTTCCTCGGGACTAATAATATCCGGATACTTTTGCTGCAGTTTTCTCCATATGGTGCGTTCATATTTTGAATAAAAATACAGGATGCAGGGCTGGTTTGATTTTATGAAATTAACAGCATCCGAGAATGCCTTTTTCTCCTTATTTTTATCCGGTTTATCAGCAAAAAAGGCATAATATTTCTCGGTTGAATTATTCTGATTAAACCTGATCACAAAGCCATGTAGGTAGCAGGTATCCCTCATCGGATCTGTCTCAATATCAAAAAACAATTCAGTTTTTGATTCCGGTAATTCAATTTTTTCAATAATAATTGGTTTTGAACCAGGAGTGGATAATAATTTCGCCCGGGTTTGAAACTTCATTAGGGAATTCAGACCCACACCTTTTATTTTCCGGTTAAAAATATTTAAATCCAGTGATGCCATATCTTTAACCGTGCTGATATTGGTCATGAGTTTATCCCTGGTTGACCGGCCCAGTTCCGGAATCAGGGTGAGATCATCATTTTGTTTTATTTCATTTTTGCAGAATGTATGCCAATGACATAGTTTGCAGGTGGCCGTGAGTGCTGGTGTGGTCGTTATTTTCTTTTCAACTATCTGCTCAACCTCTTCCAGTGAATCCTGATACACACTCCAGAGTGATACCGGATTTCGGATTCCTTGAAGTTCATCCAGATTGTATTCAATTTCTCGGTTGTTTATATCCCAAACAAATGGAATCCGATGAGATAAATAGCCGGTCTGTTCCAGGATATCTGTATATAATGCCAGTTGGACTGC
>DAOVIP010000461.1 GCA_030671465.1 Candidatus Aminicenantota bacterium
AAAGAAAAATATTTTGACTTGGACCATATTGACTGCCAGGCAAGAGATTTGCTGGATGAAATTAAAAATAAGGTTGAGGTTCATTCTCTTGAGCTGAAACCGGCGCAAGCGGCCCTGCTGGTTCTGGATATGCAGGGGTTTTTTTTAGAGCCGGATTCCCATGCATTCATCCCTGCTGCCCGTGCTATCCTTCCTAATATCCTGAAATTTCAAAACTTCTTTCTGGACAATAATCGTCCCGTATTTCAAACCCGGCACCTGAATACGGTTGAGAATGCCGGAAGGATGGGGGAGTGGTGGTCAGAGCTGATGACTGCTGACCATCCTCTGAACCAGATCACTGCTGTCCTGCAAGATCGAAGGGCGGTGCAACTGGAAAAAAACCAGTATGATGCCTTTTACCAGACCGATCTCTTATCTTTGCTCCGGGACCGGGGAGTCAGTCAGTTGGTCATCACCGGGGTCATGGCCCATCTCTGCTGTGAGACCACGGCCCGATCGGCCTTTGTCAGGGGATTTGAGGTGTTTTTTGTGGTGGATGGCACCGCCACCTACAACCGGGATTTTCATAGGGCTACCCTGCTGAACCTTTCCCATGGATTTGCCATTCCCCTGCTGAGTTGTGATATAATGAATGCCTTTAAAAAATGAAAAGCAAACCCGAAGTGATCATCGTGGGTGCCGGCCCGGCCGGAATGGCCACGGCCCTGCAATTAAAACGGTATGGAATAGATGCTGTTTTATTTGAAAAAGATCGACCGGGCGGACTACTGATAAATGCCCGGCTGGTGGAAAATGTCATGGGATTTCCAAAAGGGATTTCCGGCCCGGACCTGGTAAAATTGTTCTGTGGTCAACTGAAAAGATTCGACATCAATGCGGTCAATGAAACGGTTATGAAAATAGATTATGATGAGATCAGCGAAACCTTCTCGGTCAGTACCAATGGGGGATCACACTACCCGGCCGGGGTGGTGGTGGTGGCCAGCGGCACCCGGGCCAATGAATGGGATCAATTGAATTCAATACTTCCTGAAATAAAAAAATACATTTTTCATGAAGTGGTTGCCCTACTGGATGAGAAAGGCAAGAAAATCATCATCATAGGGGCCGGGGATGCTGCCTTTGATTATGCCCTCAACCTGTCTGCTGAAAATGAGGTGTTGATCCTCAACCGGGGAACCGAAATTAAGGCCTTGTTGCTATTGCAGGACCGGGTCAAAAAGAATCCGGCTATCGACTATATGGATCTGGCCACGGTTGAATCCATTGACCCGGGAAAAAAACGGTCATTAGCAGTCGGTGTTCGACAAAATGGTAAAAACACCATCCAGGGTGCGGATTTTATTATATGCGCCCTGGGGCGGGAACCGGATAAACGCTTTTATACCCTCGCTCTTAACAAATTGGAAGAACAGTTGATTCTCCGGGGCAGCCTCCATCTGGTCGGGGATGTGAGCAACGGCTCATACCGCCAGGTGTCCATTGCCACCGGCAATGGCATCCAGGCGGCCATGAAAATTTACCATCAATGGGGGAGCGGGCAATGAAAATCTTAGCCAGGGCCGGAACCGAAACCGTGGCCATGGTGTACCTGGCTGAAATGCGTGCTTCACGATTTGTGGAGTTTGTTGAATCGGTTCAGCCGCCCCGACCCCGGTCGGAAAAATGGGTGTTGATCATCTCTACACTGTTCGGATGTCCCGTGGATTGTGAGATGTGTGATGCCGGCGGCAGCTATCAGGGCAAACTATCCCGGATGGAAATGTTAGAACAGATTGATTTCCCGATCCGGCAGCGTTTCCCTGATAATGAGATTCCGGTGGAAAAATTCAAGATCCAATTTGCCCGCATGGGCGAGCCGGCTTTCAATG
>DAOVIP010000173.1 GCA_030671465.1 Candidatus Aminicenantota bacterium
AGATTCCTTTTTCCTGGTCATGGGTGACCACGGAGAAGGATTGGGAGAGCACCGGAAATGTGTGGGACACATTCATTACCTGAATAAACTCTATCTGAATGTACCTCTTTTCCTGGCCGGAAAAGGGGTGAAAAAACACAAAATCCCGGATGATCGCCTGGTTTCAAATTTAAATATTGCGCCCACCTTACTGGAAGTTGCCCGTCTGAATAAACCGGACTCCATGCAGGGGGTATCACTGTTTCAAGCAGAATCCAGCGATCAACTGTTGCTGGAAACCTATGCGCCGGAAGCATTTTCAGATGGTTTTTCAGTCATCAAATACCCTCATCAAATTATTTATTATCCCCAGCTGGAGAAGGACAAATTTGAATTTATCGACCTATCCAATGATCCACTGGGGATAAACAATCTGCTCAGTCAATACCAGAATAAAAAAATCAAAGCCGAATTGATGAACACGGTAATAAAATTAGCCAAAACCATCATCAAAATCAAAAAAAAACCAGGAAAGATTTCTGCAGAGCAAATGGAAATATTAAAATCACTGGGGTACCTATGACCAAAATTATTGCCCCAAAGGGCACCAAAGACCTTTTCAAGCCGGAAATCCTCAAATGGCAATTTCTGGAAGCCCGGATCCGGCAATTTTTCTCACGGTTTCTTTTTCAGGAAATCCGCACCCCGATTTTCGAGCACAGCGAACTTTTCCAAAAGGGTATCGGAAGCGAAACCGAGGTGGTTCAAAAAGAAATGTACACTTTCAGAGATAAGGCCAACCGGAGTATTACCCTGAGACCAGAAAATACCCCATCGGTTGTGAGGGCCATAATGGAAAACAACCTGTTGACCGAAATCTTTCCGGTCCGGTTTTTTTATATCGGTCCCATGTTTCGCTATGATAAACCCCAAAAGGGGCGGTTCAGGCAATTTCATCAGTTCGGGGTTGAGATATTCGGGGAAGCCAGTGCCGAAGTGGATGCCGAATTAATTTTTTCAGCCTTTGGCTTTCTGAATGAAGTGAACATTGAAGATATTGAAATCTATATCAATTCAGTAGGCTGCCCTCAATGCCGGCCGAGATTCCTACCTGAACTTCAGGCGGCTGCCCAAAAACAACAAAATGAATTATGCCCGGATTGTCAGAGGAAAATATCAACCAATCCGCTTCGAATTTTTGACTGCAAAAAACAGCAGTGCATAGATATATCCAATCAATTCCCCAAAATAACCGATTATTTATGCCAGGACTGCCACGACCACTTCCAGGTTGTGCAGAGAACACTTTCCACATTTGAAGTCCCATTTATTTCGAACCCACGCCTGGTCAGAGGGCTGGATTATTATACCCGGACCGTGTTCGAGATTACCTCCGGCCAACTGGGGGCCCAGGATGCCCTGCTGGGTGGCGGTAGATATGATCATCTCTTTCAGGAATTGGGTGGAAAGGATATCCCCGCAACCGGTTTTGCAGCCGGAATCGAAAGAATCATCCTGCATCTGGATGAAATTCCGGAAACCAAAACCAGTATTATATTCATCGCCTATCAAAATGCTGCCCTGAAAACAGAGGCAATCAAATTGTCCGCCTACCTGCGAAAAAAAGGACTGCCGGTTTTTATGGATTACAATGCCCGGAATATCAAAAAGCAATTCAAGAAAAGTGACCGTGTGGGCGCTGCCTTTACCTTTATCCTGGGAGAGGATGAAATTGCCAACCAATCCATTTCGGTGAAGAACATGAAGACCACCGAACAAATCCAAATTAAAAGAGAGGACCTGGATCAATGGCTCCGAAAACACATGTAGACCAGAAACTGTATTGCGGTAAAATCAATGAAGAATTCATCGGCCAGCAGATAACCGTTTACGGCTGGGTTCAGGTGAAAAGAGAGCTGGGAAGTATTACCTTCGTAGACCTGCGAGACCGAGAGGGAATTCTTCAAATCGTTTTCAATCCGGACTTTTCGGATAGGGAGATTTTAAAAAGAATTGGCAGAGAATTCATTCTGATGGTTGAAGGGGAAGTCATCCGGAGATCAAGTCCGAATCCTGAACTGTTCTCCGGCCAGGTTGAGCTCAATGCCCGTAAGTTCACCATTTTAAGTGAGTCCGAACTGCCTCCTTTTTTCCCGGAAAACCGCCACCAGGTTTCTGAAGAGCTCCGGTTCAAACACCGCTACCTGGATCTCAGAAACCAAAAAATGCAGAAAAACTTCAAAACCCGAAGTCAAATCAACTTAAAAATTCGAAATTATCTTTCAGATCTCGGATTCCTGGATATTGAAACACCGGTACTGACCAAGGCAACCCCAGAGGGTGCACGGGATTATCTGGTCCCCTCAAGAATGTACAAAGGGAAGATGTTTGCCCTGCCCCAGTCACCACAGATATTCAAGCAATTACTCATGATATCCGGATTTGACCGCTACTACCAGATTACCAAATGCTTTCGGGATGAGGATTTAAGGGCAGACCGGCAGCCTGAGTTTACCCAGGTTGACATTGAAATGAGTTTTGCCCGGCCAGCGGATCTCATCGAAATCATCAATGGGCTGATGCTGGATATTTTTCAACTGAAAAACAAAAAAAATAACTACCAATTCAAAACCATTCCCTATCAGCAATCCATGAACGAATACGGAACCGATGCCCCGGATCTCAGGATTCCCTATATCATTCGCGACTTCAACTCAACGGCAGTTTTACTGAAATCCAATATACTGAATGGCATTGTCAAAAACAACCAGGTCATAAAAGGTCTGGTTATCCCGGATTCCGGACAATTCTCCCGGAAGAACCTCGACATCATAAACCAGTATTGCCAGGATCTGGGCGGCAAGGGAGCGATCTGGATCAAACATTCAGATCAGGGTTTCAAATCCTCCCTAAAAATCGAACCGGCGGACCTGGAAAAATTTTTCCGGGCCAACCAATTGAATAAGAGTGATATGGTGTTTTTGATAGGGGATGAAACGGATAAAGCGCTGTTCCTGGCCGGAAAGCTCAGGGAATACCTGGGCAGATCTTTTCAGGACAAGGATCGATTGGAGTTTGTATGGATTACCGACTTCCCCCTGTTCTTTTACAACAAAGAAGAAAAACGCCTGGATTCAAATCACCACCCCTTTACCTCACCACGGTTGGAGGATGTCGGTCTATTGGATTCAGATCCACTGAAGGTCAGGTCCATTGCCTATGACCTGGTTTTGAACGGAGTGGAAATCGGTGGGGGAAGTCAACGGATCAAGGATATTGACCTTCAAAAACGGATATTCGAACTTTTAAAACTTTCCGAGACCGAAATGGAAGAAAAATTCGGCTTTTTTCTGAAAGCCCTGAAATACGGAGTTCCTCCTCATCTGGGAATCGCCCTGGGTTTTGATAGAATCATGATGCTATTGACCGGGGAGGAATCTATCCGGGAAATCATTGCCTTTCCCAAGACCACCTCTTCTCTTTGCCTCTTAACCGGGTCACCATCTTCTGTTTCTGAAAAACAGTTGTTGGAATTGGGTCTCAAGGGCATGGATCCAGCTTTCAAAAGGAGTAATAAATGAATCAGGGCATCATTCAAAAACAAAGAAAATTCCCTGCCTCGTTCTGGGCAGCCAATACCATTGAATTATTTGAAAGAGCTGCCTTTTACGCTACTGCATCTTTTGTGGTTATATATTTTCATGAAATTCTGGGTATGAGCCCAACCTTTTCTACATTCCTAAATGGCTCTTTGCTGTGGGGACTGGTATATTTACTCCCTATACTCAGTGGTACTCTCGCAGACAAATTCGGATTCAGGCGATCATTGAGTATTTCATTTATCATTCTTTCATTGGGATATTTCATACTGGGGAATGTCCAAAAAATCTGGCCTAAAATTATTGGGGCAACAACTGCAACTGCAATTGATTACAGTATCCCGGTTATTCTGGGAATTCTATTGATTGGCATCGGAGGTTCAATCGTAAAACCCTGTATTGCCGGTACCATTCAAAAAACATCTGGAACCAGAGCCACTTTGGGCTTCGGTATTTTTTATATGGTAATCAATATCGGATCTATCTCCGGTCGAGGAGTATCCTATTTTATAAGAACCAATTTCGGAATTCCGGCAATTTTTACCTATGCAGCCACAGTCTTTGCACTCATCGGATTGATCATAGTGGTTTTTATATATCGAGAACCTGAATATGTCAGTGACGGAAAAAAAGATGACCAGGTTGCAAATAAAAAAACCCTGGGTCAAGCAATTGCCGGTATCTTTTATGTTTTAAAAAACATTAAATTTGTTTTTTTTCTTATTGTAATCGGTTTCTTCTGGTTTATTTACGTGCAAATTTATAATTTAATTCCCCTCTTTTTACGCTTTATCGATCCCGCAGCCCCGGTGGAAATATACACTCTGGCCAATCCAATAATGATTGTTACTTTTCAATTATTGATAACCAAGCTTACCCAAAAATGGACTCCGATTAAATCCATACTTATTGGGGTAATAGTAACCACAATAGGCATGCTGATAAATATTATCCCTATACTATTGTTCACCGATATAGCCAGAAAAGTAACCCTGTGGGAAATTATGATTCCCCTATCAGGTATTTTTATGATCCTCTCACTGGCCTCAATGGCTGTGGGCGAGATGATGTTATCTCCCCGTATGTTTGAATATATCGGAGCCATTGCTCCAAAAGGAGAAGAAGGATTATACCTGGGGTATGCCAATCTGCCCATTGCAATAGGAACAATTGTTGGTTCGCCAATTGGAGGGGCACTTTTTGAGTATTTTATCTCAACTCCCCACAAAAATGGAGAACCAATCAACCCAATAGCCATGTGGTTGATTATTGGTTGTATGGGAATCATTTCTATGATAGGATTGGCAATTTACGATAAATTTCTGGTGAAAGAACGGGAATCATAAACACTGCCATTTACTCAGACATGTTATCCTGAAATTAGAATAACAAACATGGAGTAAAAAAAATGAATACTGTGAATTCAACAGTACACAAACCATATGTACCTGCATCAATTGTTCAGCGAGATTTTAATATTAAAACAATCTTATTGG
>DAOVIP010000102.1 GCA_030671465.1 Candidatus Aminicenantota bacterium
AATCTATCCAGAGGGATATTATTCGGTCTGGGAGGGGCGATGGGGCAGGCCATCGGATTGTTGTTTTCCAAAAGGGGGATGCTGGAAGGGGTTCATCCCATTTCAGCCAATCTGATACGGGTTCTGGCTGCCACCGTGGTCATGACGGTATATTTTCTGATCAAAAAGCGGTTTTTCTCGGACTTTCTAAAATTAAAGCAGGACGGTATATTTCCGCGCATAGTCGGAGGGGCTATTCTGGGCCCGGTAATCGGGGTGATTTTATCACTGGTGGCCATATTGTATGCTCCCATGGGAATTGCCTCGACATTAATGGCTATATCGCCGGTTTTATTGATACCGCTTTCCCGTATTATCTATAAGGAACACATTTCCCTCAGAACCATTATATGGACATGTGTTGCCATTGCCGGAGCAGGATGGTTGTTTTTTCTGAAATAAAAATTCATATTTGAGCTAATTTGTTATTGACATTTTTAAATGTTCAGTCAAAATATAAGATGATATTCACTAAAACTTCGAAATATGCCATAAAAATTATCCATTTAATGGCCAAAAGCGGAGGAATACTACTCCCTGCCAGTTTGATTTGCCAAGAATTGGATATACCCTACAAATATATCACTCACATACTCCTGGTATTAAAAAAGAAAGGTTTAATCGAATCGGTAAAGGGGAAAAAGGGTGGGTATAGATTGAAATTCCAGGCAGACCAGATTTATCTAAATCAGGTATTGGAAATATTTGAAAACCTTGAAGAGATGAATAGGTGTTTGTTTAATATAAACAGTGAATGCAATGGTAATTCTCCATGCCCTTTGCATAAATACTGGGGGAAAATAAATTCTCATTTGAATGAAATGATTTACAATGTCAAAATTTCTGATCTCATAAAATAAAATGTTTTCTTTCCTTTTTTAAAAATATATCTTACTCTTGAAAAAAAAATAATTTTTTGTTATATTTTATAATTCTATGTTCAGGTAGAATATTGGAAGTTTGAATGTTTTATATTAAAGAACGGTTCAATTATCTCTTTACTTCTACTAAAGGATTAATTCTGGTTTCAATATCCCTTATTTCTCTGATTGCTGCGATTTGGGGAACACTATCAGGACCGATGGTCGAACTCGGTGTTAAGGCAATTACAGTTAAATTATTGGGTTTAAAACTTCTTCCAGTTGAGCGTGAAGGAAGAATAATCATGCTCTATCATACTATTGCCATGGCGGTATTGGCTATTGAAGTTTATATGATAACTTCTATTGTCCCAATGAAAAAACATCAACAGAGCACAATAAATGCGACCATAACTACCGGATATATTACCGCTATGTTCTTTGGTCTTGGCTTTGCTTATTTCGGGCATCATTTTGTTTTCCATGGTCTGTTTCTGGTGGGCCAATCACTGGTTTTCTTTTCAGGGTTGCTTTTGGCATCAGCATTATGGCCCTGGAGAAAGGAATATAGAATCAGTAATCCTGATTATTCACATACTAAAAAAGGGACCGATCTTGAGAGAGTCGCATTTTTTGTCATGACGTTGGCAACTCTGGGTTCGGCAATTTTCGGAGCCGTAACCGGTTCATACTGGGGACAAGGCCATGAAACCTTCCTTGCCGAAGATCTGATTCGTGTCCCTCATAAGACCGCACTGGAACTGGCTATAGTGGGACACCTTCATATAATGCTGACCCTTATTGCGGTTGCCATAACCCTGATTATCGGGAGATGGTTTGACTTTAAAGGGATATTTCATAAAATAGCAATGCCGGTTATGATCATTGGAATCATCATTATCACCCTTGGCGTATGGTCGGTTGTCCCGTATCAAACATCGGCTCATATTATTATTTATGTCGGGTCTGGATTAGTGATGTTTGCCGCCTTATTGCTGGTAATTTTCGGATGGAAAAAACTGATTCGCGTGAGGATTGCAGAACTGGGGATGAAAAATCCCGGATTTTTTAAAAAATTCAAAGCATTGTTACATGATCCTTTGAAGTTTGGCCCGCTTTGGCAAATGGTTTTTATGAATTTTACCGTAAGTGGAGTTGGAATCTTCATGGCAGTAAAACTTGATGAGATATTTCGTGTCTGGCCTGCAAGAGAGGAGCGTATTACGTTAACAGGCCACTGGCATATACTTGCAGCTATAATTGCCACCATTATTCTACTCTATTATGCCGATATAGCCGGATTGAAAGGAAAAACCCGCAAATGGTTTGGATGGATTGTCATTATATTTTCTGACATTGCCTTCGGAGCGGTAACGGTATTTTCTATGAAGCGGCTCTTTGTGGAACACTATGCACAGGAAAAAGTAGTGAGCTGGACCATGTTGCTGGCTGATCTTGGTCTGGCACTGGTCCTGGTTGTTTTAGCAATGTTGCTGCTATGGAGACTGTTTGACCTCTTTAAGAAAAAAGGTTTATGGATGCTTGAAAAGGACAATCCCGAACTCGAAGTAAAAAAGACATCTTCTCCTTCAGAGCGCTATTTAAAATCTTCTGGGGAGGTTGAATAATGAAAAGGGTAATAATTATTATTGCTTTTTTCCTGGTATTTTTCGGATGCAAAGCCAAGACAAGTGTGACAGAAAAAGAAATTCCATTTCTTGATACCGGTGTTAATCATCATGAATGGGTGTTGATCAAATCGGGAGAATTTTTCAAAGGTCTTCATGATCATGAAACCAGGATTAAAAATGACTATGAAATTATGAAAACCCATGTTACGAATGATCAGTATGTATATTATCTGAATGAAGCCCTTGAAAAGGGAACAATTAAAATTGAAGATGACATGGTAAAGGGATTTTATCCCGGTGATAAATTTCATGAATATAAACATGAAAAACAAATTGGAAAAGGCTTCTGGCCTCATATGCCTGTTCATGAACTGGGACAGAGAATAAAATTTGATGGAAAGATTTTTTCATTGATCAAGGGGTTCGAAAATCACCCGGTTACCATGGTCTCCTGGTTCGGGGCCAAGGCATTCTGTGATTTTTACGGATGGAGACTCCCCACGGAAAACGAGTGGGAAAAGGCGGCCAGGGGATACGATAAAAGAGCTTATCCATGGGGAAATGACATTTCCAGAGGCCACGCTAATTATTACAGCAGTAGATTAAAAGTGATGAAAGCTCTGAATATTCATACCTATACTACATCTCCCGTAGGATTTTTTAACGGGCGAACCCATAATGGTCTCGAGACCAAAAATGGAAAAACTCCGGAAGGACTCCATGACATGGCAGGCAATGTATGGCAGTGGACAGCTGATATTTATAAAGATATGCATTATAGATTCATGAGAGGCGGAAGTTTTACAAATTATGCGTACAATCTCAGAATTTGGGCAAGAAATAGTGCTGGCCCAGAATTTTATGATATTAATATTGGATTCAGATGTGTGAGAGATATTGAAAACGAAGAAGTTTCAGATGATTCAAATTCCGGTGAAGAAATCATTGATGGAAATTAAAAGCTTGGTGCGGATTTTTAAGATGATCAGGGTGAAATTAAAACTCTATTTCCCATTGATCAAAAGTCTTCAAACCCTTCTTTTGGTGTTTAGCGGTGTAGCTGGATATATGAGTGCAAGACCGGATAATTCGGATTTTATACTGTTTGCTTCACTTTGCGGCAGTCTTTTTTTAACCATCAGCGGCAGTACAATACTGAACATGTATTTTGACAGGGATTTAGATTCCAGAATGGGACGTACTAAAAAGAGGCCCTTACCCTCCGGTAACGTTAAACCCCTTGAAGTATTAATCTTCGGAATGATTTTTTCAAGTGCAGGCCTGATCTGGTCTGTGACTTTATCATTCAAATACTGCCTGATCCTTCTTGCCGGACTTCTGATCGATGTTCTGGTCTATACCATGTGGTTGAAGAGAAAAACGCCATGGTCAATAATCTGGGGGGGGATATCCGGGGGTATGCCGATTCTTGCCGGGAGGGTTTTGGGGATTGGATCAATTGACGGGATAGGAATTCTATTTGCATTTGCGATCCTGTTATGGATCCCCACTCATATAATGACCTTCAGCATGAATTATTATGAAGATTATCATAAAGCGGGTATCCCGACATTTCCATCGGTTTACGGATTTAAACATACGCGTTTGATTATTTCACTTTCAAGTATCGGTGCTGCCCTGTCAATTGGCATCGGATTTCTTATTCTGGGACTATCTATCGGATATATCAGACTTCTGGCGATTTTAACCGTTGGCTTTTTTGGGATTGTTATTTTTGGCATGTTCAAGCCTTCAAGAGTGATAAACAACGGTTTGTTTAAATATGCATCGCTTTACATGATGATTTCATTAATCATGATTATTGTGGGGACATGACTTTGGTAAAACCCGGGATCATAGACAGGATGGTTCTACTTTTAACCGGAGTTATCGCTTCATTTCAGGTGGTTTCCGGGTTGAATCATCTCTCTGATCTGACAGCTCTATATTATACCATTGCCTTTGGAATATTGATCATCGCCTGTATTCTTCTGGTCTTGTTTGGATATGATATCCTTGAAAACAAAGCAGTTGTGGTTATTTCATCATTTATCCCCCTTTTCATATCACTGGGACTGGTAAACTCCTATTTACCCGATTATCATTATTTGTACCTCATCTTTTCCGTTTGCGGATTGATATTCATAATCATTACCAGGTTTTCCAAACAGAAATTATTTTCAATCCTGTCGATCGTTCTGGTACATGGTATTGCCGGTCTTCTAATATTCATATTACCTCTTGTTTTAAGCTTAAAAGGGGTCGTTAAACCTGCATTTCTTTTAATCGGACTGGGAGGTGGATTAATCGGCCTTGGCGGTATTGCACTTGCTTTTTTAAGATCCGGAAGCAGTAGGATTTCGAAAAAAGTAATTTTAAAACTAACTCCATTCATGTTTTTCAGTGTGACGCTTTTGATTTCAATCGGATTATCAATATAATGTGAATAAAATAAATAGGAGGAATGACAATGACGATTCTTGACAAACTTTTTTTGCTTTTAACCGGATTGACCGCGATTTACCTTATCGTCCATTTTTTTAAGGAACAAAAACAGAAGAAGGGTTCCTACAACTTTTATTACATCATCTCTTTTCTGGTTCTGTTGGTAGCCGGACTGTTATTGATTATCTTTGGCTGGTCAGCATTGAAGGACAATTTTGTTGCGGTTGTGGCAGGACTGATTCCATTCGGGATAGCAAATGGCCTTATTGCCAAATATTATCCCAAGCATGAAAAATGGTTTATGGGTCTTATGTTGGTAGGCCTTGTTTCAATTGCCATAACCAGATATGCCGGGATGGTCACTGCCGGAAAGATCGTTTATCCTGTTTTTCATGCCATCGCCGGACTTACCATTTTCTTTGTCCCCATATGTGTGGTGAAAAGTAAAAATGCCAAAACATCCTTCTTGTTTGTAACCCTTGGTGGAACCCTGATTGGGCTCGGAGGTATTGCGCTGGCTTTTCTCTCTGCCGGGAAGCAGCTTCTCTTCTTTTCGCCCAGTTTTGTTCTAACCATACTGGCTCCACTGTTATTCTTAATGGCCCTTTCGTATGCCGTTGGTTTTACAAAAGGAGAAAAATAACCGACAACTGTTTTTAATCAGCAATATTTATTTGCAATTTTCACAGGAAGATTGAGAAGAATCAGATAATATTTCTGTATTCGGCCTAATCAAGGTGTCTTCAGTGTCTGAAAAGTTGATAATTGTTGATGAAAATGATAATCAGATCAGCACCGGAGAGAAATTAAAAATTCATCAGCAGGGAATTCTACACAGATGTTTCTCGATTTTTGTATTTAACAGTGAGGGGAATCTTCTATTACAGAAACGCTCAAGATCCAAATATCACTCAGGTGGATTATGGACAAATACCTGCTGCAGCCATCCAAGGGATGGAGAAGATATTAAAATCGCAGTTCACAGAAGACTGAAAGAGGAAATGGGATTTGATTGCAATTTAAAGGAGCTTTTTTCATTTATTTATAAAGCTGAATTAGATAATAACCTTATGGAACATGAATATGATCATGTTTTTTCCGGTGTTTATGACGGAGAAATTGTCGTAAACCCTGAAGAGGTTGAAGATTTCAGATGGATAAAACCAGAGTTATTATTGGAAGAGATAAATTGTGAACCGGAGCATTTTACCGTGTGGCTGCCCATTGCCCTGAAAAATTTTCTAGAGTTGGATTATCAATAATCTTCTCATTCTTCTTTTGTATTACCGGTTCCGGTCGAATAATGCGATCCTTGAAATCAATTAATCGACATATTTTAGATAAAGGCCCCTGGTTTTTTCTATCAGGTCTGTTATTTTTTCTTTGGAATATTCCCTGATAGAAATAGGCTTTTCAAAAATCAATTCCATTTTTCCCGGCCGTATCTTCCAGTGTTTTTTCCTTTTAATATTGAAACCACCTATTTGAATCATAGGAAGAATGTCTAGACCGGCCTCCAGGGCCAGTAAAAAACCGCCCTTTTTGAAATTACCCAGTTTTCCTGTTATGGTCCGGGTCCCCTCAGGGAGTACGACTACAGAGGAGTCCTTTCTATTTTGTATTAGTTCGGCTACTTTCTTGAGTGTTTCCATAGCCTTCATACCGCTTTTGCGATTGATCGGAAATTGGCCGATTCGCCGAATGACCCTGCCATACAATGGCCATTTAAAATGGCTCTCCTCCTCGATACCCCGTGCTCTACCAGGGAAATAGGGGTAAAACAAAAAAGCGTCCAGAAGGTTTACGTGATTCATCATGATAACGTATTGTTTTTTTGGATCGATGTTATGGGTGCCGCTTACTTTCAGTCGGATACCAACACAAAATACAATCCAGCGACACATTTTTTTTAATGCCCATTCGAAAAAAGGGCCGGTACCGAATAAACCGATGATCAGTAATGCTGTTGAACCGGATATAAAAGCCAATAATCCGAAAAACCAGGCCATGACTGAAAGTATAAATTC
>DAOVIP010000438.1 GCA_030671465.1 Candidatus Aminicenantota bacterium
AAACTCGGTGAAGGGGGTATGGGAGTTGTTTATAAGGCTGAGGATACCAAATTAAAACGGACCGTGGCCCTGAAATTTTTACCTCCGGAGTTCAGCCGGGATAAGGATGCCAAGGAGAGGTTTTTCATAGAAGCCCAGGCTGCTGCCGCTCTCAGTCATTCCAATATTGTTACCATTCATGAAATTGATGAATTTGAGGATCAGATCTACATAACCACAGAGTATATCGAAGGTCAGAATCTAAAAGAAAAGATCGAATCCGGTCCCCTAAAAATAGAAGAATCCCTGAAAATTGCTACCCAAATAGCAGAAGGCCTTCAGGAAGCCCATGAAAAGGGCATTGTTCACAGAGATATTAAAAGTGCCAATATCATGATCACAGAAAAAGGACAGGTCAAAATCATGGACTTCGGCCTGGCCAAATTAAAGGGAAAATCCAAACTCACCAAAGCCGGCACCACAGTTGGAACTGCATCCTACATGTCACCGGAACAGTCCATGGGGAAAAAGGTGGATCACCGTAGCGATATCTGGTCGCTGGGTGTGGTGCTTTATGAAATGGTTACCGGTCAACTGCCTTTTAAAGGAGATTATGAACAGGCAGTGGTTTACTCTATATTGAATGAGGAACCCGAACCAATCACTGGTTTACGTACCGGGGTATCAATAGATATTGAAAAGGTTATTTTCAAGTTACTGACAAAAGATCCCTCTGACCGGTATCAACATACAGATGACCTGATTGTTGATCTAAGAAAACTAAAAAAAGACTCAAAACCGGAAGTGACTATATCAAAGAAAAAAACCAGCCCGGAAATTACCTTGAAAGCATCCCGGAAAGTGTTAATTCTGGGAAGTATTTTTATTGCGGCCATCATCATTGCCGGGTATTTTATATTTAAAGGAAAACCTGAATCTGAAATGCCTGTCATTGAACCAGGTGAAAAACCTTCAATTGCCATTTTATACTTTGAGAACAACACAGGAGATGAGAAACTGGATTACTGGCGCAGCGCTCTTGCAGAGTTACTTATCACAGACTTGTCCCAGTCAAAATTGATCAATGTTTTACCAGGAGACAGACTCTTCGGTATCCTGAAAAAATTGAATCTACTGGAATCGAAAAAATACTCTACAGAGGATTTATTAAAAGTCGCTGCCCGTGGAAAAACCAATCACATAATCAGAGGAAACTATATTAAAATCGGTGAAAATTTCCGTATCAATATAATGATTTATAAAGCCGATTCAGGTGACCTCATAAACTCATTAACTGTAGAGTCCAGGGGAGAAAAAAATATATTATCAAAGGTGGATGAAGTTACAAAAAAGATCAAATTGAATTTCGATCTTTCCGAGCAGGTTATTTATGATGATACCGACAGGGATATCGGGACCATTACTACCTCGTCTCTTGAAGCATATAAAAACTACATCACAGCTGGAAAAATCTTTCAAACCGGAAATTTCCGAAAAGCTATCCCCTATTACAAGAAAGCTATAGCCATTGATCCCGGGTTTGCCACTGCTTACCGCTCACTGGCAATGGCTTCCTATAATATAGGTGATTTTAATGGTATGAAAAGATATGTAAAGAAATCCTTTGAATTGAGCGACAGGATATCAGATAGAGAGCGTTACCGAAATCAGGCTGAGTTCTATTTAAATGTGGAAAACAACGATAAAAAAGCCATGGCAGCCTATAAAAAATTGCTTGAATTTTACCCTGAAGATTTATCCGGCCACCACCAGTTGGGGCTCTTATACAGCGATTTGGAAGAATGGGACAATGCTGTAGATGAATATAAAATTTCTCTAAAGGATGAAGGTGTAACGTCATATTATGCTTTAGCAGAAGCATATGAAGCAAAGGGTTTATATGAAAGGGCAGAAGAATTGCTCGGTTTTTATCTAAACAATATTTTTGACAATGCCTTTATTCGCCGCTGCCTGGCCCATATTTATACTCTCCAGAAAAAATATGAGCTTGCCATTGCTGAAGCAGACAAGGCATCTTCTTTAAATCCTGAATCTTTTTATGATTTCCGTTTAAAGGGTGATATTTATGTTTATAAAGGAGATATGATCAAAGCGGAACAGGAATACCGCAAACTTTTTGAATCCGGTGGAA
>DAOVIP010000006.1 GCA_030671465.1 Candidatus Aminicenantota bacterium
CATCCGGCCTGTAAGACGGAGGAAGGATGTGAATTCAGCATCCTGGGCACCTGGAGTGTTAACATCAATATTCCCGGCTGGGACGCGGCTCCCCCTTATGCCTGGGTTGAAACCCTGACTTTCAGCGGCACCGAAGAGAGCGGTAGCATTATGGGCTGGAACTATATGCCGGGTCAAACCGGAACCTATTCGGTAACCAACTGCACCTCTGTCCAAATGCTCTATAATTATGTTGATAGTGTTTGGGGCCAAACCAGTGTGGTCTTTAACGGAACCTTAACCAGCGACACCTCCATGAACGGAAACGGAACCTTTGATGACGATTATGGATTATATAATCTAACCTGGAATGCAAATAAAGTAATATAAATTTTACCACCCGAGTCATTAGAACAAAATAGTTCCAACTTTATTCGATCCTTATCGATTTTTAGGAGGGATCGGATTCCGTTTAACAAGCGGTATCCAAACCTACAAAAATATTCACCTGTAAAACCATTTGGATATTTGGTAAGATAACATCCAAATGAAAAAATCCTTTCTGTTCATGCTGATTTCCTATTGTCTGAATGGGTACTTATTATTGTGTAATCCGGGAAACCCTGACCTGATAAAAATCAAAGATTACACTATCAGCCAATTCTATTTAAAACTCTACGATTTTCAGCCAGCCATATTCACCTGCATTGATAGAACCGGTGTTATCGTTCTCTGTAATCAAATTAATGGAAATTCAATTTTTCAATCCCCCAAAAAAACCGGGCGGGCCCTGATGGAAAGTTTTGTTTTTATGGCCGTTTCTGCTGCCCTTTACTGGTGGCGCTGGGGATTGTGGGCCGAAGATTGGCAATATTCTTTCACTTGGGAAGAACAAAGAATCCGTTTTTTCACTCTTGAAGCCACCAAATTCGATTCAAATTCATTTATGACCAACTTTTCTCATGGTCCCAATGGGGCCATTTTCTACAATATCGCCAGGACCAATAATCTGACCGTTGGTGAATCTTATCTCTTTGCCATTACCTCTTCCCTATTCTGGGAATATGTGATTGAATACAAAGAAATCGTATCAATCAACGACAATTTATTTAATTCCTTTCTGGGCTTTTCCATGGGAGAACCCCTTTACCAGCTGGGAAAATACCTAAGCCACAGAGAAGAAACCTTCAGTAAGGTTTTGGCCGTAATCGTCAATCCAATTCTGGCATTGAACAACTGGCTAAGCGGGGAAGGACGGGTAAAAAACAGCCGCCTGCTTAGTCTTTATCAACTTGAAAGCCACCTGCTTTTCGGGCCAATCCAAGGTGATTTTTCAGGTACCACTCCGGGATACAACTATTTTAATATTGGATTTAAAAGCTCACTGATTTCCATTCCCGGATACGAGCAGTCCGGGGAAAGTCAGAAAAAATTAAAAACCCCTTTTTTCAGTGAGATTTTTGCAGATATGACCTTGGGTCCAAAGTATATTGAAGAATTCAACATCATCACCAAAGCCACCCTTTTCGGATTTTTTAAAAAAAATCTCAAAAAGAAACAGAACCGGTTAAGGGGATATCAATTCTTTCTGGCTCTGGGTTCGGCTTTCGATATGTTCAGGAAAACTTCCAAAGCCCCCTATGACACCATTACCAGTGGCTCCTCTCACAGTGAATATATTGAAGTAACCAGCCCAACAGATTTTTCCGATAAAATGGCAATCATAAATACCTTCGGGCCGATGATGGAATTCACCCTTTTCTTGGCCAAGACAAAACTCAAACTGACCATTGAGTCATACTTTGATTTTGCTCTGGTAAATTCATTCGCCTTAACCGAATATTCAAAAGAAAATCCGCTATATGGTATCAAATCCTCTCTGGGAAAATACGGTTATTATTATGCCTATGGATTTACCACAGTATCAAGCCTGACTATTCAAAGGGGGAATTTCAATCTTGAAGGAATAGTTAAATACCATCAATTCAATTCCATAGAGGGACTGGACCGCTTTCAGGATTCTATCCTGGATGACTTCCATCTTACCGATTCGAGGCTGGTGTATCAAATCGGATTGGGTTACCGTATACCTCAAACACCTATTACCCTGTTACTATCTTATCAGGGGATTGATCGAAAGGGTACCATAAAAGATATCAATCATCATGAAATTGAAAAAAAAATCTATTTTCAAATAAAATTGCCTCTTATCTAAATCTAAATTTCAGATCCCCACTTCATTATCTCTTTCAGAGAATGGCACGGAATGTTCAACCGGCAATTAGCGATGTTTACCACTCTCCCGGGAGTATGAGCGTGAGTAGGCATTTAAATAATAATCGAAATAATTCCTGTCCGGATAATGATTGAAGGTTTCATATCCCATCCAGGCAACCATTGATGCATTGTCAGTACAAAACTCGGGTAATGGCAAATAAGTAGGGATATTTTTTCTATTAAAGACATCCTGAAATTTTTTCCTCAGCAGCGAATTCCGGCTAACCCCGCCGGCCACTATGACAGATTTGGCTGAATATTGGTTAACAGCTTCGGTGGTTTTCAGCAGCAAGTAATCAACAATCGAATGCAAAAAAGAGGCGATCAAATCGGTAAACAACTGCGATTCGGAGAGAATGTGTTTCTCCTTTGCCAGGCGCAATACCGCTGTTTTATATCCGGAAAAGGAAAAATCATTTGAACCATCACTCATTCTGGGTAAAGTGAAGGTAAAACAGGCGGGATCACCGGAATGATATATTTTATCCAGAACCGGTCCTCCGGGATAGCCCAGTCCAAAAAATTTGGCAATTTTATCCAAAATCTCTCCAATCGCATCATCCCGGGTCTTGGATATGAGCTGGCGATCAAATTTCGATTTTTGAAAGAATAGTGATGTGTGGCCGCCTGAAACCACCAAAGCGACCAGCGGATAGGCAATATCCGGGTGATCAATGAATACGGATTCAATATGAGAGAAAATATGGTCAACCGGTACCAGGGGGATTTGGTTTTGATATGACAATCCCTTGGCAAAAGAAAGTCCGACCAGCAGAGAACCAATCAGGCCGGGCCCATTGGTAACACTCAGCAGATCAATCTCCTTCATTGTTCGACCCGATTCTTTTAAAACCTGATCGGTAATTAAATCAATATATTCCAGGTGACTCCTGGAAGCGATTTCCGGGACCACACCTCCGTACCTGGCATGCAGGGGGATTTGAGATTTAATTTTTTCACTCAGGACCCGGTTTGATGAACCGCGCTCAATCAGGGCAGCAGCCGTTTCATCACAGGAGGTTTCTATACCCAGAATAAGCATAGAATTCTACATTTTGCCCTTTTTTATACCTTTTCTGGCATAAATAATCCGCATAATATCGGTTGCAGTCTCTTCAATAGATTTATAGGTGACATTTACCACCGGCCAGCAATTCTCTTGATAGATTCTCAATCCATAAGCAATTTCACTCTTGATTTTTTCCGGATCGGTGTAATCACCCAGATCATAATTATTTAGTTTTGATTGACGTTCCATCCGGATCAGGTGAAGGCGGTTGGAATTAATATTCAGGCCAATTATTTTATCCTGGTCAATAGAAAAAAGTTCCTCGGGCAATTGAAAATCCAGAATAATCGGGATGTTGGCAACCTTCCATCCCCGGTAGGAAAGATAGATACTTACTGGGGTTTTGGTAGTTCTTGACACGCCCAGAATGACAATCTCTGCCTCATTAAGAGCCGAAACACCAATGCCATCATCGTGTTTGATGGTATAGTCCAGGGATTCAATCCGTTTAAAATAATCGCTATCCAACTGGCGAAATAATCCCGGCTGAGCCAGTGGGGAAATCTCAAAAAAATCCGTAAAACGGGTGAGAACCGGCCCCAGGATATCTACAGTCGGTACCGCATGCAGACGACCCAGTTCTGATAACTTCTGTCTTAACTCGGTGGAGACCATGGTATAAATGATGATACCATCAACAGCAACCGCCATTTCAACCACTTTATTTATCTGTTTAAGGGATCGCACATTGGAAATGGTTTTTAAAATAATCCGAGTGGTTTTAAACTGACTGAGGGCTGCCTGAACCACCGTCTCGCAAGTTTTTCCCGTGGCATCAGAAATGGCATACACATATCGCTGATAAGATTTATTGGTGACAGGCCCCATTATCATTCGATTTTAGCTTAATCGACGGCGCGTGTCAAACCACTGCCCGATGTTGAAAAGGCAACAGGAAAAAATTAGCGGCCAGTCTCCCGATGATATAAGCGTATGCAGCAGCAACAATCCCAATGAACTTCATTTGAAAAATGGTAACCACTAATACCAGTACAATGAACGACACCTCCAAAGCAGTCGCCCAGATGATGGGTGTCGTCATTTTGGTATTCACCAGAATTCCCCTTTGAAAGGAAATCCATACCGTCAATCCGGGTAAAACAAACAAAATTCGAGTCGGTAAATAAGCAAACCGGGAAAGTTCAAACGAAAGCCCGGAAACCGAGCCAAACCATATTTTTACCAGAGGTGTAAATGCGATCAATCCCAAAATAGCTACTACAGCCACAGACAACCGGAAAGCAAATTTTTTCAAATCCTGATAATGTTCTTTGTTTTTCCCGATCAGGGTGATTACCACTTCCTGAAAGGACAATCCCAGGCTTCGGAAAACAAAGATCAGAGAATTAACCACCGGGAGCACGGCCAGAGATTCAATTGGAAATCTGCTTTTCCCTAAAAAAAATGTTACCATCGGATGTACACCAAGGGCCAGAATCGATGTCAATGCCAGGGGTAAATAAAATCTGGTAATAAAAGAAAAAGTCAACGGTTTTTTTCTGCTTCGGTCAAGGAATTTTTCTTCAAGTAAATGGTTCACAATCTTTTTTGACATCATTCGACAGGCAACAGCCTCCAAAAATGCACCGGTTGAAGCTGCAATAGCCCCCGTATAGGCGCCCTCCAAACTGGTAAAGAAATAAAGAAAGAGTGCGGTAATGGACATAGAAGAAATTCGAATAACAGTACCATAAGCAACACGCCTGGTAAGATTATTTCTTATCAGGATTCCCTGATAAAACCGACGAACTCCGATAGAGGCGGGCCAAGGGATAAAGCAGATTAATGCCATGTGTGTTAACTTGGCAATATGTACCGGTAATCCAATTAAATCTTCGGCAATAAATCTGAAAATCGGGGGTATCAATCCGATAACCATTACTAGGGTAATCAATACATTTAAAATGTTGGTAAATCTTCTCAACTTAAGAAATGCCTGGCCATCGTTAACAAGTGCAGTAGAGGCACTCATGATCATAATAATTGGCGCTTCTATCAGCAAAGCAAGTGAAAATGCAACCCCGAAAGCAGCCAGATTGAATTTGGGCTCGGGAAGCCTGGCAATGATGGCAGCTAAAAAAGACCCTTCCACAGCCATCATTAACCAGGTGGCCGCCAGTGGAACCCAAAAGGAAAAAATTTTTTTTTGACTTAATTGGGTCTCTGCCGGTTGCATGAAAAGCCAGCATATCACCAATGGAGAGAAGTTTCAATAACCAAGACAAACCACACAGCCCGAATGGTATTTTTATGGTAAAATGAACCCTACAGGATTGAAATGACTGTCTGGTTGTTCACCTCAAGTATCATTGCCCCCGTACTTTTTTGGGTCGGATATTTGTATTACAAAGATCAGTTTCAGCCTGAACCACTGGTCAACATAGGTTTGGCCTATATCTTCGGTTTGTTGGCCGGTTATGCCTGCTTCAAAGTATACGGTCTACTCACCCTCATCGGAATCCCGGCTGACCCTTCGGCCCTCATGGAGCGCAGCCAATCAATATTTTTCTTGTACTGCATCGGAATTGTCGGAGTATTGGAGGAAATCTTTAAATTGATCCCTTTCATTATCATTGTAATGACATTTAAGAAATTTGATGAAAAAAGGGACGGAATTATTTACGCTTCGGTTGTTGCATTGGGATTTTCCAGTTTTGAAAATCTGCACTATCTGGTGATCTTAAGGGGGTTTGAATTATTTGGACGAGCCATTGCCTCACCGCTTACCCACACTATTTTCTCCTCTATATGGGGTTATAAAATCGGAATCGCAAAGATTTTAAAACAACCACTTTTCTTTCCCACCGTAACCGGTTTGATTTTGGCCTCGTTTGCCCATGGGTTATTTGATTTTCTCAATATGACACCGGTCTTGCGGATTTTTTCCGCATTTCTGATATTGATTATCTGGATTTGGAGAATTCGAACCATTAAAAAAATGGATCGGGAAAAATGATCTAAATATGGATTGCAGTGCGTGTTAAGACCTGTTAAACTGATACCATCCCAAAACAAGGAGAATCATCATGTCAGAAAAGAAAAAAACAGGCAGGAGAAAAACCCAAGAATTCAAATTGGATGGCAGTGAAATTATCAAAAAAATACAGGAGTTGATCCATCAGGGTAATATTCGCCGCATCATCATAAAAAATGAAGAAGGGAAGACCCTTATTGAAATTCCTCTTCTCCTTGGCCTGGTCGGTGCGGCTTTGGCTCCGGTACTGGCTGCAGTGGGTGCAATTGGAGCACTGGTGGCAAAACTGACCATCATCGTTGAAAAAACAGAAGAATAAACTACATAACTTACGTGTAATATGATCGCAGGGAAACAAGTGTTATTATCAAGAGTGATGACAACCAGGTTTCTCTTAATTGTTATATCCATGTCTATTTTAGGCAGCTGTCAAAATCAAAGCAGAACCAAGGGGGCAAACCTCATTTTCATAAGCCTGGACACCACCCGTTTTGACTATGTTGATAGCGGTTGGGGGGCAAAATCAAAAACTCCAGTCTTGAAAAATTTCTCAAAAAAGGCTCAAGTATTTGAAAAAGCATTTGTGACCATACCCGAGACCCTGCCCTCTCATCTGTCCATATTTACATCATATTATCCCCATCAACTTGGGGTCACCCAAAACCATTTTCGATATGATGGTAAATATAAATTAATACAGGAGATTCTCAAGCATAACGGATACTTTACCTATGGGATCATATCCCTTATGTCTCTGATTGAACCGGGGTTTTGGAAGGATTTTGATGAGTTCAATTCCAAACTCTGCTCAGAAGAGATCCATCATTTGTTTCTGACCGCGGACAAAATATCTCTTCATGCCCGGCAAAAATTAAGAGATATAAAAAACAAGAAATTTTTTATGTTTGTTCACTTTTCGGACCCCCACTATCCCTACGGCCCCCCAACCGTAAAAGCGATCATGAATATCTATCAGGATGGCAAAAAAATAAATGAGCTAAACCCATACAAGGGTAAAATATTACCCAAGATAAAACTTCTGCCGGGAATTCACAGATTCAGATTTGATATGGATTACCCGACTTCCGATTTTCAGGGGATCGGAATCATCGAATTGACTCCAGATGCCAATATCACCGCAAAATCAGAAAACATTGAATTCAGAAAAGATATTTTTTCAGGCTGCTATTTTCTTACCGGCCAAAGTGGATGGATGAACCTGGAATGTGAAGAAGAAGAGTGGATCCATCTTCAGGTTTTACCCAAACTAAAAATCAAAGCGGCTCGGATCATGTACCAGCAGGAAGTGGAATATATGGATAAACACATCGGCGAATTTCTCCAAGGGGTTGAGGAATTCAATTTGTTTGATAATACCATAATCGCTATCTTCTCCGACCACGGAGAAGGCCTGGGGGAACGGGATGGATTGGTGGGGCATGTTGAATATTTAAACCAGCAATTCATCAGAGTGCCACTCATGATATATATTCCTGGAAAAACTCAAAAAATTATAACATCACCGGTCTCAATGTCGGGCCTTTCTTCCACTGTACTTGAACTTTTAAACCTGGGAAATGAAAATTTTCAACATTCATTTATTAATCTAATAGAAAAAGAAGATACCCCAAATGAAAATATTTATTCATTCACTTATCTTCCCGGATCCAAAGCCAACAAAATATCCATCATCAAATGGCCCTATCAGGGAATTTATTACTGGAAAAACAACTCCCGGAATAAAGAATTGTACAACTTGATTCTGGATGATTCATTTTCACCTATGGCTCAAATTGATCGGAAAAACCTTATATCAGCTGAACGAGAGTTCTTTTCTTTTTTTCTCTCGGATTCCCTTCGACACAAGAAAAAAATCGGCCAGCAAAAATTCGGAAAGAGAAACATCAATCGAAAAAAGCTTGAAAAATTGAAGCGTCTGGGCTATATCAACTAAAAGTTCTCTCTTTTTTCAAGCGGGCAAATAATTCATACAAGATGGGAAGGACAATCTATTCGATCACTCTGGAAAGGATATAATTGAAAACACCTCCGGGGTATGCTATAAAAAAAGAGTGGCCGCTAAAGTAATGGAATTTGATTTGAATGAAATACAGGCATTGATCCGCGATGTAATCAAAAATCAACTTTACCCAGCCAATGTTTTTCCCAGAACCCTTTTCCCCGATTTGGATCAAATACTTTTAAAACATTTCACAGATGTCATCAAAACCAATACAAACAGGCGGAATTCCTTCCAGTTGAGCAGAAATGATGCGGAATTAAGGGAAATGATAAATGATAAACTTTGCTTTGAAAGCATTTTGGGGGATTATCCTCAGATCATAATTTTAATATATCGGAGGTTAATTTCCCGATACATTCATTCAAAACACATGATCTCTCATGAACAAGAGGATATTCTTCAAGAGGTAATTACCCGATTGTTATCGAATAAAATGAGTAAGATTCAGGAACTGTACGATTTTAAGTTTAAAAAAAATCCCTCTTTTACATCCTATTTTATGGTGACCGTCCGTAATATATATATAGATATTATCAGAGAAGGGAAAAACAAAATGTTAAGAACGGTTAATCTTGATGATATAAGGCAGCCTTTACCGGAAACAAATCTTGAATTCACCAGCAATAGATTATTCATTGAAGAGGAACTAACCAAACTTCATTTTATTTTCAGGATGTATTATAAATCCCAACCCAAAATTGAATTGTGCCTGAAAATCAAGTTTCGTATCCCCGTGACACCGGGTGACATATTGAAATGTTTCCCTCACTGCTCGGCCTATGATATCAGCCAATTATCTCATGATTTTAGATTTAAAAAAGACAAACGGGTATTTGAAAGTATCATTGGTATATTCAATCGCAATGAAGGAAAACAGAATAAAAGTGATACCCTCAGGAAATGGATTACTGTAAAAATCGACGAGATTATTTTACATCTCAACCGCACCCATAATGACCAGGTTTATAACCAAAAAAACATACCCGATTTAGTCAATCTATATTATCAAAATAAGAACTTATTTAAAGGGGATCAATAATGGAAATAAAAAATGATATCAACACAAGCCATTTAAATGATCATCAAACAGCAATTTATGTGGACTATTTATTGAATGAAAAATCATCGAAACCAGCTGAAAATATATTAAATCATGTGGAGAGCTGCCCGATTTGTAAAGACAATATTTTGGATGTGTTTTTGTGTCTGAAAAATTCCCGGTCACTACAAAAGCAAAGACCTTTTAAAGACCTGATTCCAGAGCTAACCATTGAAAAATCTCCCCGGAAACAATATACATATCTGAAAAGGATTGCTGCCTCTTTCTTTTTCATGGCGCTGTTCTTGACTTTTTATTTTACCATCATTGATAGACAATTTTTTCAAAACAAAATAGATTTAAAAGATAATTCCACCTCCATCTCAAACCCGGCCAGCCAGAATTCCCATACTTCACTAAAATCATTATCCCGAACAGAAAATGTAAAACCCTCCCAGACGGAAAAAAGGTCTGTGGCAGACAGCCAAAAAAAATATTTCGCCATCAATCCCAATCTGGAATATATGATCAACAGCCAGTTCCGCAATGAGACCATAAAAGTGAATTCACCAGCCAACAATTCCACTTTAATCGATAATATTATATTCGCCTGGGAATCATTTACAGACAAGCCCTCCCAGTTAAAAATTCTCAGCAACCATAATGAGGTAATATTCGAATACACAATTCAAACCAACCAGTTTGTTTTAAAAGAAATATTGCCCCCAGGATTATATTACTGGAAACTTGAAAATCAAACTGATTTACTCTATGTCGGAAAATTTTTCATTGGAAATGACATTAGCGCCCAACCAGAATAAATCCGCTCCAATATTTTGGAAAAGCCGTAAATCGATCCTTGATTAAAGTTAATTTTGCCTGTTGAAGGGCCGACGACAAAGGAATATTCTTTAAAATATTCCTATACAATTCAATCATTAAACGACAGGTTGCTTTATCCTCTACTTTCCATAAAGAAAAAACGATGTGATTTGCTCCAGAATAAAAAAACCCCCGGTTCAGGGCGATCATACCCTCACCTTTTACCAGTTTTCCGATCCCGCTTTCACAGCTGCTCAGTACAATCAATTCTGCATCCAGATCCAGGTTGAAAGTTTCCTCTGAATATAAAATCCCATCCTCACTGATCATTTTATCCTTGTCATGAAAAAAAAGTAGCCCGGAGAGTTTTGGATTTCTCTTATCACTCAGGCTATGGGTGGCAATATGGATATAATTGTAATCTTTGGTTTCTGATAATTTGAAATTACTTTCGGTTGCCTGTTTATGAAAATAACCGACAGCTCTTTCCCGGTTTTTTCTGAATAATTCAATAATATCAAGTATCTCATTTTCTGAAGCACGTAATGGAGGGAACTTTTTCCCCTCAAGGTTTGAAGAACGGGAATCCGGGTAGTTCTCCTGATGGGACCGTACCGGTTTCTCACTGGAAAGGATATATCCCTGATTTCCTTTCTCATTGAATACCGGTGCAAATCCAATAAAGGATTTTTTCCGCTTTGGAGTAACAGACAGATCTTTAAAAAACCACAAACTTGCTGAATAGTGATAGGAAATAGAGTAATGTCTGATTAAATAATCAACATATTGAAAATCACTTTCCTGACTGCCTTCAGAAGCCAAAGACTCAAAGGGAACGTAATACAGATCCCCATGGGGAATGATGATCAGTTTTTTTTTGTCTATAACCCATTTGATGATGGGTTCAATTAAAATTTGGTGTAATTTTCTGCTTAAATACAGAAAAGCTTTTTCCTCAATTTTTTTTATCGAGCGGTAATAGGATTGAACAATCCGGTTGAAATCAGAATCAACGGGTTGAGAGAATATTTGATAACTTTCTTTGGTTACAACAAAAACGATGATCACTTTGTTTCCCCAAAAATATTCAACCAGGGCAGTGTTTGAATCCAACCGTTTCTGTAAATCTGAAATTTCAACCGGAAGATGTTGATATTTCAACTGAAAGTATTTTTTATAATTTTCTTCAAAATATTTTATTAACTTCTGATATTCATTTTTTTTCTGAAAGTAATCGGTTTCCAATTGGGTGACTTTTTGCAGATTCATGTTGGACTTTTTTCTATATTCTTTTTCAAGATTGATCCCATAAAAAGCCAGCTCTTTTTTCAACTTTCTCTCTTCTTCCAGCAGTTCCAGAGGTATTCCAGCAAATTTTCGGGCATTCGATTCAATGACAGATTCATATAAAAGAGCTGCCTTACTTTTTTCTGAAAAACCAAACGCTTCTTTTTTAAATATTTTTTCCCCGGTTAACTCATAGAGGGTTAAGGCTACCTGAATGGCTTTATTGTAAATTTCATGTGACCTTTCTCCAAAAACCAATTTATAATCGGCAGATCTATATTCCCTTCGAATCATATCAATCAAATGAGACATGAGCTTATAGGTATCAAAGGAAATTTTCAGGGCTTTTGTTTGTTTTGGATCAAACAAATATTGTTTGTTCAATGTTTCCGCTTTGTCGGCCAACACCTTTAATAATTCGCTTTTGACAAAGACTTTCTCCAACCTGGGATTGGAATTGATTCGAAGATCAGAAAATTGAGGAACCATGGCAATCAGAGATTTTTGAAAAAAATGAAGCGCTCTTTCAAATTGATTCTGAAAAAAGTGGACCTTGCCCAACTGATAATATGAATCAGCTGCAAAGGGATGGTTCTCCCCGTATTTAACATTTTTTATTTGAAGTGACTGTTCCAAGAACCTTTCAGCTTCGAGATATTCCTTTTGCAAGCGAAGGCAAACACCAATATTATGATAGCTGCTGGCAACCGCCATGCTTTCATCGCCAAAGGTTTCGATTCTGACATTCAGGGATTTCTGAAAGTACTGCATGGCCCTTTCAAAGGAACCCTCGAAACTGTGTAAAATCCCGATTTTTTCATAAAGGGTGGCCATCAGCGGATGAAAACTCCCATAGGTTTCATTGTAAATTTTCAGAGATTTCTCCAACTGATCCCTGAGTTGGCGAAAACTGGTATAGTGGGTTTCACCACCATCAATATAAGCATACTTCTTGGTTAGATCCATCTGGAAATCATAGAATCCTCTCAATTTTATCGACAGTGATTTGTCATAGTATCCCTTTGCTTTTCGGATATCGCCCTGATTCCAGTAAACCAAGGCAATGCTGTTGTAAATTTTGGCAATCTGGAGATGGTTTTCACTGAAAACCTTTAACTGAAGTTTCAGCGCCTTTTCATACAATTCCAGAGCTTTATCATAATCCTTATTTGAAAAATGTGTATGGGCCAGTTTTTTGAATTGATTGGCCAGGTCTGTGAATTCATGTCCGGAATGTTTTAAAACCAGGGTTAATGCTTGGTTCAAATGGCCCATGGCTTTCTGGTCATTACCCATTTGATGGTAATTATTGGCAATCTTGATATGGCACTGAATGACCTTATCCCATTGTTCTTGGTTTTGATATATTTCGATTGCCTTTTTCAAATAATAGGATGAACTTTTATATTGGGCTTCTTCGGCCAGTTTTTGAGCGGTTATATCAAAAGGATTTGGAACCATAACCGGCTTGACCGGAGCCAGAACCGGTTTCTGCCCGCATCCCCATAACAGGACCGTTAAAAATATAACCAAAATTGGAACAATTTTTTTCATTGGATTCCCAATATATTATAAAGTAACCTGACGCGAGTAACAACTATTGAAAAAAATAATTTCCATCATCCACTATCACAGCTCTTTCTCGTATTATTAATTTATGAAGAATAAAACATGACAAACCTAAAAAATTACCTCCGACCAAATTTGTTTCATTCATACTGGTGATGTTACTGTTTTTGGAGAATCTGAATCTCAGCTCCCAGAATGCCAGGCAAGAAAAATTTTCCCAGGCATTAAAATTGTATAATCAGGGAAATTATGAAGATGCGACTTCCTTTTTAGAGGAGGTCGAAAACCTGCTGGGGACAGAAGAATTCATCTTCAAAGCCAAAATCTATATTCTTTTTTGTGCCTGCTATGAAAAAATGGACAAGGAAAACCTGGCCAAGGCATTTTCAGCTAAAATTCAACGAATGCTGAATAGCGGCCAGATTGAGAAATTACCGGAAATCAGCGGATTTGATTTGAATGCCATCCAAATTATCAAAAGGGATTTAATGGAAACTGAAGTGGAGATCGATCCGATTCTGGATGAAGAGGAAGAAATTGATGAATATCATTTCAAGTTTAAGGAACCCGAGCCGGTTAAACCAATTGATAAAAAGGCTGTCATTCAGTATCAAGGCAGAAAGGAAAAAAAGAAAAAATTTCCCTGGATTGCGGTTATTGCCGGGGTAATCATTGTCGGGGTGGTTATTTATTTTTTACTGAATAAAAAAAACAAAGATGATATCGATATTGATGCCCCGGAGATCGAATGGGTATATATCCCTTCCGGAGAGTTTCTGATGGGAGATAATTTTAATGAAGGTGATTCTGACGAAAACCCGGTTCATAAAGTTTATCTGGATGACTATTATATTTCCAGATATGAAATTTCAGTATCGCAGTATGATCAATTCTGTAGGGATACGGGAAGGCAAACCCTGTTCGCTGAATATTATCTGAGAACCTACCAAAAAGATTATGATATCGGATTCCGTATCGTAAAAGAAAATTAAATAATATTGCCGTTCATTGTTGACATCAAGACCTAAATCATTATGATACATACTTTAGTAAACATAATCCGCAACTGGAAAAATTATGGTTTATCCGATTCCGGCTTCATGAACCGTATATATAATATGCCCAATCATGCAAAGGATAATTTTAGAACAAATTCCATTTTAAACGGAGATCAAATATGAAGGTTAGACCCATTAAGAAATACATCCTTATTTTTCTGATTTCATTACTCAGTATTCATTTGATGGCCGACAAGACCATCATCCTGCCGGGAAATATTCATCACATTTGCTACTATACAGATTTTTTCTATAACCTGCCCGATAACGACTTCATTTACTATCTGAACGATCGGTTGTTATTTTCAGACCCCCCAAATGAAAAGTTGTTCGACTCCGGTCTCAGAAGAAAACTTCTGAATATCACCATGATCCATAAAAAACTAAGACAGATCGTCCGAGA
>DAOVIP010000279.1 GCA_030671465.1 Candidatus Aminicenantota bacterium
ACCCGGTCACCATCAAGCGAAACACCTGGGGCGTACCCCTCATCGAAGCCCGTTCCCGTCAGGATCTGTTCTTTTCCATTGGATTTCTGCATGCCTCGGACCGGCTGTTTCAAATGGATCTGAACCGGCGTCATGCCATTGGAAGGCTTTCGGAAATATTCGGGGAAAGAACCCTTGAACTGGATCGGTTTCACAAGGATATGCTGGTTGAAGAAGCAGCGGAAAAAATTGCCTGTAATATCTCCCCCCGTCAAGCAGAGCTTCTGCTTCACTACTGCCGGGGAGTGAATGCCTTTATCGACACCCAAAAATTACCTCCGGAATTTACCCTGTTGAATTACCGGCCCGAGGCCTGGGAACTGAAGGATATTGCCAGTATTTTCAAAAACATGGAATTTATATTAGCCGGGTCCGGGTCCGAACTTTTCAATGCCAAGGTCCTGGAGGTATTCGGAACTGAGCGGGCTAAAAAACTCATTCAGGGCCTGCACGGCACCACCATAATCAATCCAGATGAATATCAACAAATCTACCAAAACCAAGGCTTGAAAACCGCATTTCTAAGGGAAATCAATTTGATGGGCAACCGGATCGGCAGCAACAGCTGGGTGATATCCGGTAGCAGAACCGATACCGGGCATCCCCTCCTGGCCAATGATCTCCATCTTCCCAATACCTTTCCCAGTTATTTTTACCAGATTTTAGCCAGGACAGATCAAGACGAATTGTCGGGACAGACCCTTCCCGGTATTCCCGCTCTTATCACCGGCAGAAATGCCCGGGTGGGCTGGGGATTCACCAATACCGGAACCGACGTGATCGATTACCTGATCCTGGAAATAAATCCACAGAATCCCGACCAATATAAGCTGGACGAAAAGTGGATTGATTTCAAAATCATCAAAAAAATCATAAAAGTAAAGGGCAAAGCGGATATTATCCATCCGGTTAAAGTCTCCCGGTTCGGACCCGTATTCCAGGAAGGCAAGCGATCTTATGCCCGGCATTCGGTCATGCAATATCCCTCCACCATCATAGATGCCTTTCAGGAGATGAATTTTTCCCGAAATATCGATGAATTTATTGCCGGGCTAAAAAAGTTTTCCTCACCGGCCCAGAATGCGGTCATAGCCGATGACCGGGGAAATATTGCCTATTTCCCGACCGGCCTCATCCCCAAAAGAAAAACCGGCACCGGGGCCTTCCCGATCCGGGCCAGCCACAGCACCGACATCTGGGAGGATTTTTATACTGAAGAGGAAAAGCCATTGTTGATAAATCCGGAGAAGGGTTATGTGGTGACCGCCAATAACCCGGTGATTCCCGAAAGTCAGCTTCCCCTGTTTGCCCGGAACTGGTACCCTTCTTTTAGGGCCGACCGCATCGATGGCCTGATAAACCGAAAAAACCGCTTGTCCATCCGGGATATTCAAGCCATCCAGACCGATAACTTTCTCAGCGGAGCCGCGTTCCTGATCAGGCAAGTAAAAAAATTCAATTTCACGTCGGAAAAAGCCAATTTTGTCATGAAACACCTTCGAGCCTGGGATTTCAAAACCGAAACCGGCCTGGCCCCGTATTTATTTTACAAATTCGAACATCTTCTGAACCAGCATATCTTCAGTGACCACATCAAAGATCGGGAATTAAAGAAAAAACTGATTTCCTATACCTGGATATACCGGATCCTCGACTACCCCGAGGGCCGGACCGATCCGGATGAACTTGCTTTCTGGATGGATGACATCAATACCTCGGCCAGGGAAGGTTTCAGGGATATGGTGGCCAGTAGCCTGACCGATGTCTATGACCTGTATCAGAAGGAATCCCGGCACCGGGATCTGTCCTGGGAAAGGTTGCATACCCTTTCCTTTCAGCATCCCCTGGGTTCGATCCAGGTGCTGAAAGGGCTGCTGAATCGGGGACCCTATTACATGCCCGGAGGTCGGGGCTGTATATTAACCGCCAGTTTCCGGCAGTCCCGGGGATTCAGTATCACCCACCTGTCCAGTTTTCGCATGATCCTGGATTTTTCCGACTTTTCAAACTCGCTGCTAACCAATGCCTCAGGGCAGAGCGGTCATTTTCTGAGCCCCAATTACGACGATCAGATCGATTTATTTGTGAACTTGAAATACCGCAAAATGGAAGATTTCAGTGAAAACCTAAAAATATTAAGGTTAATCCCAGGAAATTAATAAAAGAATTAATGGAAAATGATAAGCTAGATGGCAGAAATAAAAAAAGTATCCAAATTGGTCAAAATGTAGAAATTGTTCAGAAGCATAACCAGCGAACCGGTAAATTAACAGAGGGAGCTGTGAAGAAAATTCTCACTAAATCGGCAAATCACCCTCACGGAATTAAAGTACAGTTAGAATCAGGAGCAGTAGGTCGTGTTAAAAACGTTTTGATTAAACGGAAGGGGGACGGTGCGTGAATTCTTGAATTTATCGGTTTATTTATTTTTTCCTCCAATTCTTTCTTTGGCATTTTTATATAGCTTTCCCAGGGAAAATAATTTAACATCACTAAATATGGGAATTTTCTTTATTTCAGAATATTTTAAACCTGCTTTTTCTTTTAAATAAACTAACAATTCTCCTCTTTGTCGTTTGCCGGAATATGATTTAGTATCAATATCATATGCATCTATTCCATGTATATTTTCAAACTCATGAAAAACCTTTTCTATCGGATCAAAACAATAGTCATCAATTCTTTTTGATTCCAGGCTTTCCTTTTTGGAGGATCTGCGGTTAAAATTTTCAATTGCTTTTATAGTAAACTCTTCGCCTCCAATTATTTTACCTACTCTAGTTTGGATAGTAGGCAGCTTTTGGATATCTAAAGTGCGTATAATGTTAATTAGATTATTATTAGAACCGAACAAATCTTCTACAAAATTATTGTCCACAATTTTTGAGGAGGCCTTTTTATAGTAAAGATGAGCGCTGGACCATTTATATTCTAAAAAATCATCTACTAATGCAGCCCTAACAGGATTATTTAATACATATCCAATTACCATTAATAAATATGAATCATCCTGAATTAACATAGATTTGTATCGATCTTGAAAGACATACCCCCGGCCTTTATTTTTCTTTCTGTAATAACTGCCAAATTGCCCGTTAAGTTGTTTGAAAAAATCTGACATTCTACTTGAGGTATTTTCTAAAACCAGATGATAATGATTAACCATAAGGCAATAAACTAATATCCGTGTTTTTAAACTCCTGGAGGTTTCACCTAATAACCTTAAAAAGAATTCTTTATCTTCCTCTTTCTGAAAGATCTTCAGCCCATCATGTCCTCTATTCATTGCATGATGAAAGGCTCCATTGTATGTTATTCTAGCTCGTCTCATAAATTAACTCTACTATAACAAATTCAAGAAATCAAGCACCGTCCCCCTTCCGTAAACTGATAACATATCATGAATCGAATACCTCCGAATTGTCA
>DAOVIP010000150.1 GCA_030671465.1 Candidatus Aminicenantota bacterium
ACGGTGGTTTTTCCGCTCCCCGTGGTTCCCACCAAGGCCACTTTTTCACCCTGATTGATGGTAAAGGAAAGGTCCTTCAAAACCGACTGGCCATCCTGGTAGGCAAAGTTGACTGATTTAAAACGGATATCCCCCCGGATATTAACCGGATCTGATGTCGGGACATACACTTCGGTTAATTTGCTCTTCTGATCCATCAATTTGAAGATCCGTTCCGCTGCAGCCATGGCCGACTGAAATAAATTAAACTTCTCTGCCAGCTGCCTCAGGGGTCTGAAAAACATCTGGATATAGGCAAAGAAAATAAATATCTCCCCCACCAGAATCGTCATCCCCATCTGAAAGTGGGCATATAAGAAAACCAGAATCATGCCGGCGTTGGTAACCAGCTCGATGACCGGAAAATAGAACGAGTAGGAGTTGACCACCTGTAAAAAAGCCTTCAGATATTTACGGTTAGCCTCCCCGAATAATTCCTGGCTGGTGGTCTGATAGTTAAAGAGGTTGATTTCATTGATTCCGGTGATGGATTCCATCAACATGGTATTAATCTGGGCATTGGCCCGCCGGACATCTGCATAGCCGGAGCGAATACGCTTCCTGAAGAACAGAGTGGCGACCACAAACAGGGGTATGGTGATGAAGGCCAGGATGGCCAGCCTGACATTGACCATCAGCATGGCCGCAAAGATGAAGATTACTTTTAACATCTCTCCCGCTACCGTGACCACCCCTTCAGAGATGAATTGCCGGACCGATTCCACATCATTGGTTAGATTGGTGAGGGTTTTGCCCACCGGAGTGCGGTCAAAATAATCCTGGGAAAGCGACAGCAATTTTTTAAAAAGATCCAGGCGAAGATCATAGAGCAGCCGTTGACCCAGCAATTGAATGAATAAATTATATAAAAACTGAAAGATGAATCCGGCCACCAAGACAATCCCCAGAATCGAAACGGTATTCAGAAGGCCCGGCCAGTCTTTATTGGCAATATCCTTGTCAATACCGATTTTAATAAAATAGGGTTGTAAAACCCCGGTCAGATTGGTGGCAATCATCAGCCCAAATGAAAAGATGGCCAGCCAGGTGGATTTCTTCAAGTAGGGCAAAAACCGTTTCAAAAAATTTAGATCCAGTCCGGCCACGCGCTTCCCGATCACTTTCATCCGGATGCCTCCTCCAGTTGTTGAAACCGGGCCATTTGATAATAACACTGCTGTTGCCGGATCAATTGGTCATGGGTTCCCTTTTCAATAACCTCACCGTCTTTGAGTACATATATGATATCCGCATATCTCAAAGATGAAATACGGTGGGAAACCAGGATGAATGTTGAAAAGGATTTTTGCCGAACAATCTTTTCCATAATATGGGATTCGGTCTTGGAATCCACACTGGAAAGCGCATCATCAAAAATCAATAGAGGTGCTTGTTTCATCAAGGCCCGGGCAATGGCGATTCTCTGCTTCTGGCCTCCTGACAGGGTAATCCCCCTTTCACCCACCACCTGGTCAATCCCCTCGGGGAAAGTACCCAATTCATCGAACAGCCCGGCGGTTTTAACCACCGAATCGAGTTTTTGCTCATCCGACCTGGCTGACATCAGGATATTCTGACGAATACTTTTTGAAAACAGGAACGTGTACTGGGGGACCATGGAAATATTCTGCATCAATCCATCCGGATCCAGGGAAATGATATCCCGACCATTGATGTAGATCATATCCGGATCGGACCTGAAAATCCCGCTGATCAGCTGGAGCAGGGTTGACTTTCCCGAACCGACCGGCCCGGCAATGCCAATGATTTGGCCGGGACGGATCTCCAGGGAGATATTCTTCAGCACCTCCTGGTTATTCCCGGGATAACGGAAAGTTAAACGATTAATGCGAATATCCAAGAGACTTTCTTTGAGAGAATCCTGCCCGGGCTCTTTTTTGTCAGGTTGGAGCAAGATATGATTGATCCGTTTCATGGCACTGATTCCCTGCTGCAGCAATGACATGATCCAGCCCATGGAAAGAACCGGAAAGGTCAGATAGGATACCATGATGGTAAACTGCAATAATTCCCCCAGGGTCATGCGGCCGGCAATAACCTCCCGGCCACCCATCAACAGGATCACCAATTCGGTGAGGGAAATGACAAAGAGAAAAAAAGGCCACAAAAAACCAATGCGCTTCACCAGGGACATTTGCTGGGAAATATATTGCTGATTCAACTGTTCGAACCGTCCGACCTCAGTTTTTTCCAGAGTATACAACTTAATGGTAGTAATCCCGGAAACTACCTGCCATACCCGGTTGTTGATGGAACCGATAAATTCCTGGATCTTCTGATAGAGGGGCCGTATACGGGGTAATATCAAAATAATCAAAACCACCAGCACGCCCTGCATAAGGGAGATAATGATTAACATCTGAAAATTTAACTTGAAAAGCACCGGAAAAAAAATCAACAACCGACTGAGGGCATTGGGCACATACATGATACCCGGTCCCAGCAGGGTTCGTACATCATTCAAATCATTGGTGCAGCGTGAGACAATATCACCAGTTTCATTTTGAATATAAAATGAATAATTCAATGAAAGCAATTTTTCATACAACCGTACCCGGAACCGGTATTCAATTTTCCGGGACACCCCGATAATCAATTTACGCATATAGACCATGGCTAACACCGTGATCAGGGTATAAAAAACCACAGGAAGAATATTGGCCCGGATAACCCCCATCCGATTGTTTCCCATGATTTCATCCAGAATCTCCTTGAAATAGATGGGGATCTTCATATAAGTGAAGTTATGAATCACCATCAAGCCGAAACCCAGGCTTAACTCAAGGGAGTGGGATCTTAAATAGGGTAAGAGAATCTTTAATGAACGTATTTTGAGACTCCTGGTCTATCGATAAACGGATTCATACTGATGAATGATTTTTTCCCGTGAGAATGTTGTGCTGGCGGTTTTGACCGCCTGTTGACTCAGTTTCAGATAAAAATCCGGATTTTTCAGCAAATTAACTGATTTCTCAACCGCTTCATCCAGGTTCCCGGATTCGAATAAACAGCTGTTGATTCCATCATCAATCAACTCGGGCAGCCCCCCCACACGGCTGGCCACTACCGGAACCCCGCAGGCCATGGATTCCAGGGCCACCAGTCCGAACGATTCCTGTTTGCTGGGCAACAACATCAACCGGGAGGTAACAATGAGGGGACCCAGATCGTTGTAGGAACCCAAAAAATTTACCAGCCCACCGATTCCCAGTTCAGAAGCCAGTTTCATCATCTCCGTCTGCAGGGGACCTTCTCCCAGAATACAAAGTCTTAATTTCAAATCCAGTTTTTTGGTTATACCGTAAAAGATTTTAATGACATCAAGGGGAGTCTTCACCGGTCTCAGATTGGAAATATGAAGAATCATGACCGTATCCTTACATTGTGACAGCTCGATTTTCTTTAGGTCTGGATTAAAATCCCGGGTATTGACAAAATTATAGATGGTTTTGATTTTTCCCGGCCGGATTCCCAGTTTGGCCTCGGTATCCCGCTTCAGGCTGTTGGATACGGCTGTGACCACATCGCTTTTCTCTATGGCGTATCGTGTAATGTTGGCCATACTGGGATGGGCACCGACAATGGTAATATCGGTTCCATGCAAGGTGGTCACGCACTTCACTTTTCTTCCGGTGATGTCCCGGGCCAGCAGGGCAGCAATGGCATGCGGCAAGGCATAGTGACTGTGTACCACATCAATTTCGTTTTTCAGGATGATTTCCGATAACTGAGAAGCCAGGGCCAGGGCATAAGGCTGATAATCAAATACCGGATACTCTTTCACTTCTACACGATGGAAAGTAATCCGATCCAGGAAATTATCTCTCAGGCGAAAAGGGGGCTCCAACCCGATAAAGTGAACCCAGTGTCCAAGGTCTTCGGCCATGGCCCTTCCGATTTCATAGGCCACGATCCCCGAACCCCCGATCCGATGATAATTCAAAATGGCGATATTCATGTGAACTCCTTGGGGGCAATTCCAAAGGGATCCAGAACCCTGAGCGGCCGGCTCGAATAAAAAGGCTCTCCATATTTTACCCCGATCATACTTCCGGCCATCCTGGCCTTGGCCTCCAGCAATTCCCAGAGTTCCTTTGATTTCAGTAAGGTTTTCGGTGGCTCGGTTTCCACATGACCGGTGGTAAACTGGGACTGGTAACACTTCAAGACTTCCATTTTTTTGTCCCAGAAATCCGATATATCAACCACGAAGTCAGGCCTCTCCCAGGGGATTAGTTCCGGGAAGCGAAACAGGGCCTGAGGACGATGAGCCGGAAAATTGCTTTTTAATTTTTCCAATCCGGCCAGAAAACTGCACTCTTTCACCAATTCCCCGGCATGGTGATGATCCGGATGACGGGTTTTGTCAATGAATCCGAATACAATCCCCGGTGAATACCGCCGGATTACCTCAATGATTTTCATCCGGTTTTCATCGTTATCCCGGATGCAACCGTCAGGCAAATCCAGGGTGACCCGAACCTCAAGACCGAGAATATCGGATGCGCTTTTCAATTCGCTTTTTCTCTCGGGACCGGAACCATAGGTTCCCATTTCTCCGGAACTGAGGTCACATACCCCCACCCGGTAGGAAAGGTTCTTGAGAACCAGCAGGGTCCCGCCCATGCTCAGTTCACAATCATCCGGATGGGCCCCAAAAGCCATCACGTCAATTTTCATTCTTTATCTCCAATATATCAAGACCAACATCATAATGATCATACAACCAGTTGATAAAATCAAGACCGCCATAGAGGTTCAGGAAATAAAACAGGTTAAAGACCCGTTCCTGCTTTTTTCCATAAGGTTTCAAATGATCAAACAGGGAATGGACCCGGCTCAAGGCATTCGAAATCGATTGCTTGCTCTCTGCCCGCCGCTTCCCAATAGACTCCCTTATGGTTAGATCCAGGGATCTTCTGATCATCCGGGTATCCAGCCCGAGTTTTTCCAGCGAGGCCAGCAAGTCCCGGCTGAGGTCTTGACTGGACTCCATAACCTCCCGGTGATCAAAATCGGTAAACGTTTTGACCATCTGCTTTAAAAAATCATCTTTCCCCGATAAAAGTATTTCCGATATATCAATCCCCATTTTCAACAGAATCCTGCTTATCTTGGGCTCGACCAGGATCAGGGACATACGCTTTTCGATTTCGGGTTTGGATACCCGGTGGAAGGCATACATATCATCCAGTTCTCCGATGTATTGAACTTCGGAAGGACCGGCCACATACGTATGGGTCTTAAAAAACCGATCCTGAATCAGGCTCCGGGTTTTGACATTGGGCACCAGGTCAAATTTGTTCAAATCAACAGGATATCCACTACGGTCATGGAAACCGGATTCTCCTCTAAAAACGGCCACCCTTTTTTTATCCCTCATGCTGAACAGGTTACACTGCTGGCCCTCCCGGGTTCTTTCGGCCTCCCGGACCAGAATATCACGGCTGGCCTTAAGAAAATCCTCATGGCGGGGATCAAAAATCTCGATC
>DAOVIP010000120.1 GCA_030671465.1 Candidatus Aminicenantota bacterium
CGAAGTCGATGGGGGACTAAACTTTCCGGTGAGGTGAAGAGGCAAGTTGATTTTCAGGATAAGAAACCACAGGTGGCATTTCTCAGTGACGGTGTATTCCTGCCTTCTTCAAACCAACAAAAAGTGGATTTCAAAACCATGAATCTCAGGATGGTTCGCCTGAATATCAAAAGAGTATTTGAATCCAATCTGGGACAGTTCCTCCAAACCGAAAAGTTGCGTTCCCGAAGAAACCGGAACAAGGATTTTAACCAGTATAATATTAACCGGGTTGGAGTTACAGTAGTTGATAGAAAGCTTGAAATTGGAAATATTAAAAATCGTTGGTTGAATCACCAGCTGGATTTGAAAAAAATGATTCAACCGGGTGAGAAGGGATTGTTTTTAATCACCCTGTCCTTCAAAAAACAGGATATGCTCTATTCTGGCCTGACCAAGGAGAAAAAGTATTACTATGGAAGGCAGTACTATTCGAATCCGAATTCTTCCGGTTATCTATGGCGTCATGGAAGGGTGTTCAAATCCCTGGTTTTAAGTGATATCGGATTGACCTATAAAACCGGGCCCGATCAGCACCTGGTGCTGGCCACCAATATTCTTGATGCCACGCCGCTGAAAAATGTGAAAGTAACCTTGAGGACTTTTCAAAATCAAATTGCGGATTCAAAATATACCGATAGAAATGGTCTGGTCCTTTTCGAAGGTGTTAAAGATAAGATCTTTTATGTTGAAGCAGAAAAAGATGGACAAAAGAGTATGATAAAGCCCAGTGAAATGGCCTGGAACCTATCCTCTTTTAATGTGGGAGGTGAGTGGATATCACCTGACGAAACCCGTGCTTTCATATACACCGATCGGGGGGTTTACCGACCCGGAGATAAGATCAATATTGCTCTGATTGCGCGCAACCGAGAAAATTCTTTTCCTGAAAATCATCCGGTCTCCTTGAAAATATTCAATCCCAAAAACCAATTAATAGCCGATCAAACTTCCAAACGAAGTCGGGATGGATTTTACTATTTTGGTTTTCAAAGCAAGCAAGAGGACCTTACCGGAAATTGGAAAGCAAAATTTCTGGTGGGGAGTAAACCGTTTTACCATCCCCTGAAAATTGAGACCGTGGTTCCCTACCGACTTAAGTTAAATTTAAAGGCCCAAAAACCGGTTTTGGGACCAGATGATCGTTTCTTGAAGTTAGACCTGGCCGCCACTTATTTATTCGGAAATCCGGCAGCCTTCCTCAATACCGATATCGAGGTTACACTTAAACATCGGGAGATGAAATTTCCCCATTTTTCTGGTTTTATTTTTAACAACGAGTCTCTTCGTTTCAATATTCACAAAGTCAATGTGTATAAAGGGGCATTGAGCCAGAATGGACAGGCTCAAATCAAATGGCCCCTTCCGCCTCTTGATTCGATTCCTTCCTCAATCACGGCCCGGGTAACCGCAAAGGTAATGGAAAAGGGTGGAAGAATGACGCGGAACGATTTGTTGATTTCAGTTGTGCCATTTGCTTATTATGTGGGGTTGCAGAAGCCAGAATTCCGCTTCGGGTATAGTCGGATCGGTGATCCGGTAAATATCCCCGCCATATTGACCACCCAAAAAGGTCAGGTTGTTTCCGGAAGGAAATTAAATTACCGAATTTATAGAAATTCTCGTTACTGGTGGTGGGAATACGATTCAAGGAATGATTTTCGGATCCGGTATAAGAAAGACACCTATACAAAACTGATTAAACAGGGGAGCCTGATTACCAAGAATATTCCGGTTACACTGACTTTTATACCTGAGAATATGGGTGAATACTTTATCGAAGTTGAACAGGAAGTTGGGAAAGGACATGTGGCTGGATTTTTCTTCAGTGCTTATTATTGGGGTGATTCACCGGTGATTGATGATAGTGCGGGAACCATTGTGTTGAAATCAGACAAAAAAGTTTATCATCCCGGTGATACGGCTACCATATTTTTTTCATCACCTGATAAAGGGGCGATTTTTCTGAATGTTGAAAAGGCAAATAAAGTTATGTTTTCCCAGGTTCGAGAATGTACCCCCGGGAAGTCCCAGGATCGTTTTGAAATCCCGGTTAATTCAGAGATGTTGCCCAATGTATACGTGTCTGTATCCATCATTCAACCCCATTCTCAGACCCTGAACGATCGACCACTCCGCATGTACGGGGTGATTCCATTGATGGTGGAAGATGCCTCAACCCGATATGGGATTAAGATATCCATGGCTGAGAAATTGAGTTCAAAGGAGAAATTTTTCGTTGAGATCCAGACAACAGATAACCAGCCCACCCAGTATTCAATTGCTGTGGTTGATGAGGGATTGTTGGATTTGACTGGTTTTAAAACCCCCGATCCTTGGAATCACTTTTTCAAAAAGCAGAAATTGGGAATTAAAACTTTTGATCTGTTCTCTTCTATTATCGGAGCCCACAAGGGAGATATCTTTCGATTGTTTTCAATTGGAGGAGATCTGGAAACCGAAAAAGATTATGCGGCTTCACAGCGTGAACCCCGGGTGAAAAAGCGTTTTGAGGCTGTATCCATGTTCCGGGGTCCTGAAATGACCAATAATAGAGGATATGCGAAAGTTTCCTTTGAGATGCCCAATTACATTGGTGCTGTGCGGGTTATGGTAGTTTCAGCCCGGGGCGGTAGTTATGGCATGGCTGAAAAAACCGTGCCAGTAAAAACAGAAATGATGGTGTTGCCAACTTTACCCCGGATCCTTGGCCCGGAAGATAAAATTGTGGTTCCGGTAACTGTTTTTGTTTTAGAGGATGGAATTAAAACGGTTGATGTTTCCATTCAGGTCAGGGGACCGGTGAAAATAATAGGAGAAACCCATCGGGTTTTGAAGTTTGAAAAATCAGGTGAAAAGGATACCGCTTTCATCCTTCAAGCTTACCCGGCTGTTGGGGAGGCTGAAATAACTGTTGCGGCAACTTCAGGCCGCTTTAAATCATTCAAAAAAAGCAATCTTAATATCCGGCCTTATTCTCCCCGAATTTACACGACGGAAACCAAAGAGTGTCTTCCGGGTAAAAGTGTGGATTTCATTATTCCTGGTCGGGGTATCCCTGGAACCAATCGGGTGGTTTTATCGGTGATGAGAAAAGAAAGATTAAATCTCAATCACCGTTTGTACTGGCTTATTCATTATCCATACGGTTGTATTGAACAAACGGTATCGGCGGCATTCCCCCAATTATACCTAAAAGAATTCTTAAAACAATCCTCAGTTGAAACTGAGCACATTGATTCCCATATTAATGCGGCCATAAAACGTCTCCGGCGTTTTCAATTGTCTTCCGGTGGATTGTCATTTTGGCCAGGCAATAATCAGATCAGTATCTGGGGAACGAGCTATGCCCTGCATTTCCTTATTGAAGCCAAAAAACTGGGTTATCATGTCCCTGAGGCATTGATTTCCGGCTGCATTCAGTTTCAAAAGTCGAGGGCCCTGGGTACCCGGGACAATCTGATGGAAAAAACATACAGATTGTATGGCCTGGCCCTGGCCGGAGAGCCCCGGATCGGATCTATGAACCTGATAAAGGAAAACAGCCTGGCTGAGATGACGGATACTGAAAAATGGATGTTGGCCGCAACTTATTACCTGGCCGGTAAAAAAGATACAGCAAAAAGTGTTGTTTCTAAAGCGGGAATACAGGCGAAATCCTATTCTGATATTGGCACTACTTATGGTTCCTATCTGAGGGATATAGCCATGATATTGGAAATAAGTACATTGTTTGAGGATTGGAATAGAGCTGATAAATTGTATGATGAACTGGTTATAGAACTGTCCGGTGATTCTTGGTATTCCACCCATTCGCTGGGTTATGCGTTACTGGCACTGGGCAAATACATTGAGGCAAATCGGGGTGATTTCAGGGAAGCCAAGCCCCTGATGAAGGGATATATAAAGCTTCCGGGAAGAAAAAAGATTCATTTTCAAACCGATAAGCTCAAGTTTTCTCATCCGGTAACCGATGGATTTGGAAAAAAAGCTCAAATTTTCATTGACACAGAGACAAACCTGAAACGGGTATTTGTCCTTCTGGAGTGGGATGGAATCCCTTTAAAACCGGACATTCAGGATATTGAACGCAATCTATGGCTCCAAGTCGAGTGGCTGGATGATACCGGTACTCCCATTGATCCAACTTCAATAAGACAGGGAAGTACTTTTTGGGGCCATTTTAAAGTGGGACCGGTTGAATACAAAAGACGCCGGCTTGAAGAACTGGCCCTGATTCAAATCCTCCCTTCAGGTTGGGAGATTGAAAACATTCGCCTGTTCAAGGAGGATCTTCCTGCCTGGATGAATAAATGGGTGTTGAATCGGGAGGAATACCTGGATATCAGGGATGACCGGATCATGTGGTTTTTTGATTTGCCTTGGAACCAGAAGTCCCTTGATTTTGTGGTGAAATTGAATGCGGTAACCGTTGGGGAATTCATTTTACCACCCACACTTTTTGAGGCCATGTATAATAATAAATTCAAAGCAGTTAAAAGGGGAAAACAGGTCAGGGTTTTGGAACCGTAAGAAATATATGTGTGGCTACTGGTGGTTGTCGAATGACCACTTGATTTTCCGGAAATGGTTTTTTTTAAATTTTTTTAGTTTTCCGATCTGTTCGGGTCTCAGAAGCATTTTTATATCCAGTAGATAATTCAGGTATAATATTGAGATCTCAATCCGTTCTGAACTGATTTCCTTGATTATCTTTTCAATCTTTTTTCGGTTGATTTGATCGGATTTTATATAGTTGGCCAGATGAATTTCTTTAATTTTAATTTCAGCACACCGACCAATAAATTGCTCCTCGAATGTCAATATTAGATTTTCAACTTTATGGATCTGATCCTGAGTTAGATTCACTTGATCTTTAAAACCCATGATGAATCTACCATCAAATAGATTTTGCTCTGCCAAGAATTCCTGGGCAAAAAATTGTCTGATCAATCTTTTGGCCCGAGGGGCTGCCGTTAAAACCAGATCATTTGATATTGCCAGAAACATAAATATGATTACCAGTGCTTTTTTCATATTTTTCTCCTTAAAGAAACATCAGGGATTATTTTCCGTCAGCAGTTTCTTCCATAAAAAACCAATTTTGGCTCAGTTTTAAAAGAAAAGAAAGTCGCTGCTTTTCATCCAGTAAGTTATTGATATTAATCAAAGTCTCCACAAAGGTATTGTTCATTTGATTTTCATATTTATTCAGCTCTTGGGTTTTGGTTTTCAATACCCCGAAATCAACCTCCGGATCGCTGAGCTCTTCAATTATTTCTATTCTTTTCTCCAGTATGTCCTGTTTGGATTTTATCAGGTGGAGCCTGAATTGTTTGATTATGGTATTCAGATGATTTTTTTGATTTTGATGAATGTCCAGATCAATCCTGAAGTTTAGTACTGTCTCTTGTTTTTTGTCCCGATTCAGGAATTTCTTTATTCCCAAACCCGAAAAGAACGCCAGGTTCAGGGCTATTGATGCTACCAGCAGGATTTTAAGTTCCTTATTTTTCATTGAATTCCCCTCTGTTGAGCAAACTTATGGTTTTATTCTGGGTGTCAAATTGATTTAAGTTCTGGCTCTCCATCAATATTTGCACCATGGTTAGTTCCTTTTTTTCAGATATTTTTCCGGGCTCAAAAGGCAGTACCAGAATCAATCCCAATAGAAAAAAGAGTATAAAAACGAAAGAATACAACAGGGAAGGAAGGAGAATAGCCGGAGTTCTTTTGTAATCCTTGATAGTGTCCATGATCATTGCGGTGAAATTTTGGGCGGGCTCTGCTTCCTCCAAACCTTTCATTGTCTCGAGGGTTTGATCCAGCCGGTTTAATTCCTGCTGGCAATGTTTGCATTGACGTAAATGAGATGCAATCTCAAACTTTTCGTTTTCTTCACATTCGCCATCCTGAAAACGGCTTAGAACACACAATACCTGTTTACACTTCATTTTTCCCTCACATTTTTAACATTTTGAATGGGTTTTTCTTGCAAAAATATTTTGTTTTTTAATTGAGCTTTGGCCCGGGAAATCAGGGTTTCAATTTTCGGGATTGACCAATCTGTTATTTCCGCAATCTTCTTATATGAAAAGTCCAGGTAAACTTTTAAGATGAGGGCTATTCGCTGGTTTTCTTTCAATGCTTTCAGAGCAGAGACCAACTGTTGCTCTTTGACTTCCTGTTCCAATTGATTGTCCGGGGATTCATGGTGATGAAAATAGCGGTCAGCCGCATTTTTGTTCAATAGGGAAGATAAATTAACG
>DAOVIP010000034.1 GCA_030671465.1 Candidatus Aminicenantota bacterium
TAAACACCACCAGTAATATCCCCGGCACCAGGGTGAAAGTCAGCAGGTAAAACAGGAGAATCGAATATTTACCGAAAATATAATCGGTCTTATCCAGAGGACGGGAGAAATACAGGGGAAGGGCATTAAATTTCAAATCTCCTGAAATCAATTCCGCCCCGATAAACACACACAACAAAAGCATAATAAACGAAATTAATCCATTTGTGTAAAAAACATAAAAAAACGCCGCATCATCTTTCAGTAAACTGACCAGATGGGTGAGCATCTTGAGTTCCGGTTTGGTGGATACATAAACCGCAATCAGGAAAACAAAAAAAGGCATGGCAGCAAAGGCAAACAGGAATTTGGCAAATTTTTTTTTAAACGCAGCTTTGGTCCCCTTGAAAAAAATAGGTAACCAGGCAATTCCTGACGGTTTCAGTTCACCATCCCAGCCATAATACCCCTTCTCTCTAATTCCCATTGGCAATCTCCACAGCATTCATAAATGTATCTTCCAGCGAGGTACGACTCTGCCTGAAATGACGGATTTGAACCTTTTCTTCCTGGGCGATTTTAAACAACACACCCGGAGAATGATCAGCAGGAAGCATCACCATGTACTTTCCCCGATCACTGCTTTCAACTCTACATCGGATGGCTTTCAGCCGTTTCAAAAACCCCTCACTATTTCCCTTGAACTTAAGTTCAAACAGGTTAAAATTGTCCTGGTTCAAATTGGCAATGGTTTCTTCGCTAATCACCATTCCCTTATTGAGTATGATCACCTTTTTACAGGTATGTTCAATATCGGGTAGCAGGTGAGAGGAGATGATGACATTCATGCTTGCTTTCCGTGTAATATCCTTAATCAAACCCAGCATTTCCTTGCGGCCGGTGGGATCCATACCGGACGTGGGCTCATCCAGGAGTAGTAATTTGGGATCATGAACCAAGGCCTGGGCCAGTTTAAGCCGCTGCTGCATGCCGGCCGAATAGGTTTCAACATTGCGATAGCGAGACTCTTCCAATCCCACATAGTAAAGAACTTCATGGGCCCTTTTAATGGACTCCTGTCTGGGCATGCCACTCAATTCTCCCAGATAAGCCGTAAATGTTACTGCATCAATTCCCGGGATCAGGCATTCGGTTTCGGGCATATACCCGATCCGTTTTCGGACTGCTTTTCGACTGGAAGTAATATCAAATCCCAGTACCCTGCCCAAACCCGATTGAGGGGTTAAGAAACCCAGAATAATTTTCAGTAGGGTGGTTTTGCCAGCCCCATTGGGACCCAAAAGGCCAAAAACCCCGGTACCCACTTCAATACTGATATCATCGATGGCTTTAATATCCGCATAACTAAAACTGATTTTATTCAACTCAATGATTTTTTCCATATGTAGTAATTACGTTTTTTCAGGAATTAAGTTCCATCCCATCCGGAAAGTCGAGCCAAAAGCCACCAGAAAGCCCTGGCTTTGTTTATACAACTCTCATAGGTGGTATGGCCGGCCTCGTCCCCGTGATAATGGGGATGTTCAACAGGGATGCCGCTTTCCAGATGTTGTTGGCCATTATACCAGCAATCAAGATCCGCAAAATCAAACAAAACCTTGTTGTTGTTTTGACAGTATTCCCTGATCTGATTGTTCCTCTGGAACCGATTCATCTCTGTGCTCTGGGCATTACCGGTCATATAGATAAATATGACCTGGGGGTACTCTTGCTCCAACTGGGACATCTTGTTCAGATAGTTTTGAACTTCTGTATCCGAGTAATAATCCGGCTGACAGCACCAAGCCCAGAGGGAGATGTTGACATCATGATTGTTCAGCACCCACCGGGTCAGGTTTAATCCATATTCGCTCTCCCAGTAAAGATCTGGAGTAATATATGTCTCGCAATAGGCATCCTGCTGGACATATTGGCCATCCATTAGACTGATCCCGTTCAGGGCCACGGGCATCTGGCAGGAAGCTGAGTAAAATCTGTAGTTTGAATTTCCACTGGATAGGAGCTCCAGACCCGTGGTAATTTGTTCCCCGTGGGAAGTATGGGCATAATGAATTCTCCAGGATTCTTTAACCCGGGTGATCCATTCATCAGGAATCCCGGATATGTCAGTACACTGGTGATCAATAGTAAAACCGATTACGGTAGTGTCTTGATCATTATTGGATTCACCCGTTTGGCAAAAATGGAGCGCAAGCACAAGTAATAGCAGAACACTTCCAAAACCTATTCTTTTCATTTCAAAGCTCCTTGATGACGGTTCTATGAGCGTTAATTCAATCCCATTATATCATCCGGGAACATTTTTTGGAATTAACCGTTATGGTGTCCGGAAATAATCCTGGATAATTCGCTTTATTTCCAGTGCTTTTTCCCGGGAAAACTCACATAAATGAATTTCATTGAGATTGGAATCTTTTTCCAGAAACTGAAAAATAGTCTCAATAATATTTTTTACAGCGGGCTCAAGGGGATACCCGAATATTCCGGTAGAAATGGAAGGCAGCGAAATTGACTTTATTTTCAACTCATCTGCCAATTGCAGGGCAGACAAAACCGCGGAGCGGAGAAGTACATCCTCATTCCCAGCCCCGCCCTTCCAAACCGGACCCACCGTATGAATGATATATTTGAAGGGCAAATCCCCAGCACCGGTATGAATGGCCTGACCGGTTTCCACAGGCGATTTCTCATTACTCTCCCGCTGAATTTGCGGCCCCCCACTGTGGGAAATCAATCCGGCTACGCCTCCCCCATGAGTCAGGTTGTAGTTGGCAGGATTGACAATGACCTCAACCCTTTCTTCTATTATGGAATTTTCAACCAGCAGAAATTTCTTATTGTTTATTTCTCTTTCCAGCAGATTCACGCTCAAACCTCTTGAAAATCTTATTGATACCGGTAAGCAGACCTTTTTCGGAAAACAGATTTTGTATCTCGCGGGGAGAACAGAATTGATTTACCTCGGGGTCTTTCAAAATCAGGTCTTGGAAACTTCTCTTTTCTTTCCATGACTTCAGGGCATTTTGCTGGACAATATCATATGCTTTCTGGCGGGCGACGCCCTTATCCACCAGCAAGGTTAACACCCGCTGAGAGTAATAAACCTCATGGGTAAAACCAAGATTTCTTTTGATATTTTCAGGATAAACATTGAGGTTCTCTACCACATACAGGATATCATTCAGCATAAAGGTAACTGCATGAAACGAATCGGGGAAAATAACTCTTTCAGCCGAAGAATGTGAGATGTCTCGCTCATGCCACAACACATTGTTTTCAAAGGCAACCGACAAGTTCCCCCGTAACAATCGGGCCAATCCGGATATTCTTTCACACTTCACCGGATTCCGTTTATGTGGCATTGAAGAGGATCCTTTCTGCCCTTTTGAAAAAGGTTCTTCGACCTCTAGGACTTCAGTTCTCTGAAGATGTCTTAACTCCACGGCAACTTTTTCAATGGCTGAGCCCAGGCTGGCCAGGGCATACAATACTTCCATATGCCTGTCCCTCTGGATAATCTGTGAGGATACCCGGCAGGGTTTCAGTTTCAATTTCTTCAGGGCCTTTTGTTCTCCCTGGGGAGGAAAATGAATATAAGTGCCCACCGAACCCGAAATCTTCCCCACCGAAATAGTGTTTTGGGCCTGAATCAGTCTCTGAATATTCCGGCATATTTCTTCATACCAGATAAGGTATTTTATTCCAAAGGTGATGGGCTCGGCATGAACCCCATGGGTTCTCCCGATAGCCACGATATCCTTATAGGTAAATGCCTTCTTCAAGAGGATTACCTTTAATTTCATTGCTTTCTCAATGACCACATCCAACGATTCCCGAATAAGCAAAGAAAAGGCCGTATCTACAATATCGTATGAAGTGACCCCCTTATGAATATAGGCGGAATCTTCCCCAATAAACTCTTCGATTGAGGTCAGAAAGGCAATTACATCATGTTGTACTTTCTTTTCAATTTCATCAATTCGATCAATATCAAAACTCACATTTTTCTTTATATTTTTAAAACTTATCTCCGGAACCTCACCCCATTCATACCATACTTCGGTGATGGCCATTTCCACATCCAGCCATTTTCTGAACCGGTTTTCCCGGCTCCATATCCCCGACATATCCTTGACCTGATAACGCTCGATCATATTGACTCCTCTTCTCTGGAATTATACGATATTTCCAATCAGCGGTAAAGGGAAGAATTGGGGATTATTTTGGGGTAACACCTCTGGTTGCAATGCTCAAGGCATTTTTTACCAGATCCAAATACCGCTGATAACTATAGTTTTTTTCACAAAAAGCCACCGCTCTTTTGGCAGTCTCCCGACCCTTCTGGGAAACCGCCACCTGAATGCCCCTGGCCAGATCCCGGGGTTCCGGCTTGACCAGTATAGCGATATCACGATTCAGGGTCTGGGTGTGGGTGAAGAGGTCGGTGGCGACTACCGGGATTCCACTTTTCAGATAGGCATAGATCTTCAGGGGAATGTTGGTGCCCAGGGTCCTCGGAGAGACCAGCACGTCCGCACTTTTAAGGAAATAAGAAATCTCAGAAGATTCTTTTCGCCCCAGTAGACAAACCCTGGTTTGAAGATTTCTTTCGCTAATATGTTTATTCAGCTTCTCCAGCTGATATGGTTTCCCCCCGACCAGAACCAGTTTAAAATCTCCATCTAGATATTCCATGCTATCTATCAAGAGGGGAATTCCCTGGTAGGCTTCAAGGGTACCGGTATATATGACGATTTTCTTTTCAGGCCCGCCCAATTCCCTTTTAATCCGGCTGAGTTTAGATTGATCAAGTCTCTCGGACCCCTCATCGATAAAGTTTTCAATGATGACCAGCTTGGAACTCTCAGTGATACCAGCGGCATAATCATAGAGTGCCCGGCATATTACAATAACCGAAGATGCGTTTTTGAGCACTGTTTTTTCAATTTTTTTCATCATGCCGGTAATGATCTTTGATCGGGTGTATTGGAAATTGGTCATCTGTTGAACCAGAGAGGAATGCATATCATAAAGATGGGGAATCTTGGTGATCCTATTGAAAAAAACGCCCATGATATTGGCCTCTTCATGGGTATGGATCAAATGATACTGTCTCCTTCCCTTTATCAATCTCCTGACCACGGTAAAAAACAGAAAAAAATCCAGAATCACCTTGGTAAAGGAAGGACCGGTTTTAACCGATCGAATAAAATGAGGCCCCCAGCTTCTGAAAATCCGGAGCCCCTGTATATTTTTGTCTTCCCCGATGGGATAAGTGACCAGATCAACTTCATGACCCAGAGCACACAGGGCTTTAATCCTGAAATATTCTGAAAACGGAGTCCCTCTGGGCTCAAAAAAGGGTTCAGGGGCGATCATCAATATCTTCATTTGAAAAACCGATCCGATCCCTCAGGGCATATGAATCCTTATTGAATCCTTCATGATAAATTCGGGCCAGCATCTCGGCCAGCAAACCCAGGGTAATCATCTGGAAACCTACAAAAATAGCCAGAACCGTAAAAAACAGCAGCGGCCGGTTGGCGGTTTGATTTTGAAAATACTTTACATAGATTAAAAACAAACCGCTGACAAATCCGAGCATCATCATCAGTATTCCAAGGCTACCAAAGATCTGCAGGGGCCGGTGCGAATAGGACAATAAATATTTTATTGATATCAAATCAAGAATCACCCTCAGGGTTCTGCCCAGGCCGTATTTGGAATGGCCGTATTTTCGCTCCCGGTGATTAACCGGAATCTCAATGGAATTAATTCCTATTCTGGAGGCAATGGCGGGGATATAACGGTGCATTTCACCGTAAAGTTTTAGATTTTGTACAACCTCTCGTTTAAAACCCCTCAGGGTGCAACCATAATCATGCAATTTGACCTTGGTAATAAAGGAAATCAATTTATTCCCCAGAAAAGAGGGTATTTTGCGGGTAAAAAATTTGTCTTTTCTTTTCTTGCGCCATCCATTCACAATATCATACCCTTCCATGAGCTTATCAATGATTTGCGGGATATCGGCCGGATCATTTTGCAGGTCGGCATCCAGGGTTACAATTACTTCCCCCTTGGAAAAGTTGAAGCCTGCAGATATGGCGGCACTTTGACCGAAGTTTTTTCTGAAATTTAAAATCTTTACCCGCTTGTCTTTCCGATGCAGTCCCATCAACTGCTGAAAAGAGGAATCCGTGCTTCCATCATTGACAAAGATTATCTCAAAATGGTCATAGGGATGACCGAGAACATCGACAATCTCACGGTAGAGAATACCTACATTTTGTTCTTCATTGTAAACGGGGATGACTATCGAGATAAACATATTATCCATACAATTTTCTAACACATTTTCAACATCTTTACAACCTCTCCACTCTCTTTTGAAGAAAAGCCATTATACATTTTTCAAGCGCTTTTTTCAATAGAAATGCATCCGGTGCTAAATTGAACGAGTTCTTCATTACCGGCGCCTTAATTCAAATAATGACCTGCGAGTATTGTTTTTTTGTTTAAAAAATATTAATATATAGCTTAGTAGGAGTAGGCATGAAAGAATTTGATTTGCTTCTAGAAAAACTTAAGAATGATGTCCAGAAAGGACCATCTGACGAGAATTTAAAAAAGGTTATCAAGCGGATTGCTGATTTCTATAAAGAAAAACTTCAGCTTCTCGATGATGAAGTGGCCTTATTTTTTGCCAATAAGGAAAAAACCATCCTCTCCTTTGCATATCCCGAGTACTTGATCAATTCCGGAATCATCCCTATCAGTTCGACCGATGCCATTGCTGCTCATATTTTCAGAACCGGAAGATCGGTCATGGAAAACAATTTTCAACAGCAAAAACATCTGTTTATCTTTGAAATGATTAAAACACCGGACAATAAAATAAAACCCATCTGGAAAGTCATGGGTACCATAATTTCCACCAAAGAGGAAAAAATCGGGGTAATCCAGATCTCCAGGAGGGGAACCGATATCAGTGAGGTGGGAAGTGATTTTACCCTGCAACATCTGGATTTTCTGGAAAAAACAGCCAGTGAATTCTCGCCTCTGATAAAAATGGTATTACCCAAGAATTTCAGAGTTAAGCTTACATGAGAGAACAACTCAAAAAAATTTTATTGCAGAAATCGGTCATCATTGGCAGGGAGTTCAAACTGTCCAGTGGAAGGACCAGCAATTTCTATGTGGATGCCCGGGTTACCACTCTGGATCCGGAGGGAGCCTTTCTGTGCGGAAAAATTTTTCTGGAAATGCTCAAAGATTTCAAAATAGACGCCATCGGAGGATATTCTATCGGAGCCGATCCGATTGTATCATCGATAGCGGTTTTGAGTTATCTGGAAAAACGTCCCATACCCGCTTTTATCATCAGGAAGGAGGAGAAATCCCATGGCACCCGGAAATCCATTGAAGGCAATATTCCTCTCAACGGTCGGGTGGTGTTGTTTGATGATGTGGTCACTTCCGGAAGTTCAATCCTAAAAGGAGTTGTCCAGGTGGAGGCCAGGGGTTGTACGGTAGAAGCAGTTATGGCCGTGATTGACCGAGAAGAGGGAGGCCGGGGAAAAATCGAAGCCAGTGGGCATACATTCTTTTCAATCTTTACCAAAAGTGATTTGATTTAAACCAGGATTCGCCGGTACTAATTCCCTTCAACCCGAAACAAATCGATTGATGATCTCCAATATTTTCCCCTGGACTCCCGGAATAGTGGCCAGTATTCCCGAGTTACCCTTCAGGGTTTTTCCCTGCGAAAAATCCAGTTTTTTCCCATATATGTCTGTGACCACACCACCGGATTCTTCAACAATCAAACTGCCAGCAGCATGATCCCAGATTTTCTCTTTATAATCAGGGGTTCGGGGATTGGGAATCCGCAGATAAATTTCTGCGTTCCCCGATGCCACCAGCCCGTATTTGACCTGACTGTCCAGATGAATTGACGGATTCTTGATTTTCAGTATCTCGGCAATTTTTTTTTGCAGCCCGGTATCGCTGTGCTCGGAAACATAACTCTGGACAAATCTCATATTTTCAGGGTACCATTTCTCAGAAACTTGAATGCTATGTCCGCGGGAGGAAGTGATATCCTGAATTTCAGCACCCTGCCCCCGGCGGGCAAAAAACAGATACCCCTTGTTCCGGGGATGATTGCCCAGCTCAAGATTAGGACAACCCAGAAGACCCAGTTCCACAATCCCATTCTGGATTAAGGCCAGAGCCACTGCAAATTGTTCACCTCTTAAAAAACCTTTGGTGCCATCAATCGGATCCAGGGTCCAGTATAAATGTGATGGTGAACCGACACCCATATCAATACTTTCAAATAAATTATCTTCGTCAATGGTACCGCTTAACGCCTCATTATTTCCTATAAAGCCAATTATTCTTTCCAGAATAGGGCGGTTCTCGTCTCTCTTCAATTCCCTGGAATCTTCCTCGGCAACAATGGGAATCTCCGGATGAGCCTCTTTCAAGATTCGGCAAATCAAGGCCTGGGATAAAAAATCAGCAATGGTCACTGGGCTCCGGTCAGATTTGGAAAAATGATCCCGTGAGGTCAATTCCTGCTGAACCAGACGAATCAATCGACCAGCCATTATCACGGCTTTTTTCCCTGTTTCGAACTCCTTTTCAAACATGGTTTCTCCTAAAAGAGTATATTATGGAATGTTATCCGTCTTCTGTCAATCGGAAAACCGTGGTGAAGGGTTTTACACAAACTCTCTCCGGTCCCAAAGCCGCTGACTTTTTCCATACAACCATTTCCCCGCCATCGGACGAAATCAATCCGGCCAGAATTTTCAGGGGGGTGGTCTTGCCGGCCCCATTGGGCCACAGCACTCCAAATAGATAATCGACTAACCCATTAATTCGAATCATAGTATTAACTTTATGAAGGTGTCAAAAACGCATCTGTTTATATTAACTTTACTATTGACCTTGGTTTTTTCAGGGCACTTGAGCAGTCAGGATGAAGATAATATCAGAGAAGAGGTCCGGGTAACCAATATTGAAGTACCCGTCAGGGTGTACCACCGGGGCCAACCAGTGGAAAATCTGACTCGGGATGATTTTAAACTCTACGAAGGGAAAAAATCACAACCCATAAACGGATTTTATCTGAAAAAACGAAAAATTAGATCCCCCTACCTCAATCAATCCCAGCAGGACCTGATTCCAACTCCCTCCAAATCGCGGCTGTTTATCCTGACCTTCCGTCTGACCCGATATAACTCTGATTTAAAGAAGGGCATCGCTTATCTGTTCAATCATATATTAAGAGAACAAGACCAGATCATTGTTTTTGTGAATGACACCACAATTATACTCAACAATCCTACTCTGGAAACCCGAAGGGCCCAACTTGAAGAGGCATTGTTAAAGGAGAGTATCAAAGCAAATCACCGATTGACCGGATACTTCAATAAAATCCAGCGAAGCCTTCATTTCACCAAAACCGAGCTAGAGATGAGGGCCCAGGCAGAGGCCAGTGTGCCCGTTGATACCCGGCCAGCTCAGATTATCTCCTTTTTGAAATATTACCTTTCCACCTGGAAGGAATACAAAAAGCGATATCTATTACCTGATATAAACAATTATTATAGTTTCACCAATTTTCTAACCAAAATCAACAAAGAGAAATGGATTATTAATTTCTATCAGGTTGAGATGTTTCCCAAAATGAAATTCACCGGTGATTTGAGGCAGCAGATCGAACTGATCACCAACCAAATGCTGAGCACCGATGGGGAAGGAGTTCAGTATGCCAGAATGATTCTTAATCTACTAAAGGAAATCGAGCTGGAATTGAACGCGGCCCGCGATTTTGATGCAGATGAAATTAGCAAATTCTTTTACAAGACAGATGCCACCTGTCATTCAATATTTTCCTGGATTCAAAAAGAATCTGCTTCCCCGGATCTGGAATTCAGCACCGTTTCAACGGATATTGAAAACAGCCTTCGGGAGATCACTTCAAAGACCGGAGGAACATTGATCTCATCAAATAACCTGAAGTCCGCTTTGAATTCCATAGCCCAAAA
>DAOVIP010000010.1 GCA_030671465.1 Candidatus Aminicenantota bacterium
ATCACATTCAATTCCGGCATCAGGTAATGAAACTGGTAAACAAAACCGAGTTTCTGATTTCGATACAGCGCCTTGGTTTGGTCATCATCATCCAGAATACTCCGTCCCTTAAACAGGATATCGCCCCGGTCAGGGCTATCCAGACCGCCAATGAGATGAAGCAGGGTACTCTTGCCTGAACCGGAAACACCGGTAATGGCCAGGACAATTCCCTTTTCAACCTTCAGCGAAAGATCCTTAAGCACGGTCAGTCTTGATTTATCCGGTAAGATGAAGCTCTTGGTAATCTGTTTGACCTCGACAACCATGGTTTCCTGATCCATTTAGTGATTAAGGTTCTGAATATAATGTGCCACGCCCTGGGCATTCAAATCAATATCGAGCTTCAGGAATTCCCTGTCTTTCTCGCTCAAACCATGTCCACGAGCCTGTTTCAGATTGGAATCAGTATGAGACCAGAAATCATCAGCCAGCTGGGCAGCCAGGATATCAATATCCTGATCCGGTTTGAATCTCAACCGGGCCCTTTCGACCATATAATCGATCCAGTCATTCAATTGATGATGGGCAGATCCCACATCTTCCAGGCTCCCGTAATGGGTCAGCAGGATTCGCTCCGGTTTTAAATCCATAATTGTCTTGAACGACTTTTTTGCCCTTTCGGGATCGAATTGAACCGGAGCAGTGGAAGGGAAAATCCACCGATACCCATTGTACTGGAAACAGGGGTAACCGATTCCAAAGGCATCGCCTGAAAACAGTGATTTCGAGTCCGGATCAAAAACAACAAGGTGGTGCTTGGCATGACCCGGTGTTTCCAGTATCTGTAATTGTCCCTGCCCCAGTTCCAGGGTGTCCTGATCAGTAGCCTCCCAAAGCCGCTCCTCCGGAACCGCTAAAATATCTCCGTACAATTCCCGGTATTTTATTTCACCATAGACCTGTTTGACGCTGGAAATCAATCGCCCCGGAGCAGCCATATGCCTGGCCCCTCTGGGGTGAACCACCAACCGGGCCCGGGGCAACAGGCTGATCAACTTGCCGGCCCCTCCGGCATGATCCAGATGCACATGGGTAACGATAACATACCTGACCTGTTCTTCATCAAAACCCAGGTATTTCAATGATTTTAACAACAGGGGGACAGCATGATTGGTATTGGTTTCAATAATGGCGATCTCGCCATTCTTCTCCAGGATATAACAGGCAGCAAATGCCTGCCAGCCCAGATATAGGGAATCCATCTCATAGAGCCCGCTCACCACCAGTCTGAGGGTGGGTTCTTTTTCCCGGATCATTTAAAAACCAGTTACTCTTCCTCTTCCTTTACCCGGCCTTCCTGAACCGCATCGGCAATGATTTTTTTCTGCAGGTGAGCCGGTACTTCTTCATAGTGATCAAACTCCATGTAATAGCTACCCCGTCCATCGGTTATAGAGGTCAGAGTCGGCTCAAAATCCAGCATTTCAGACATGGGTACCAGGGCCTTGATCACATGGTTTTTCCCTTTTGATTCCATGCCCTGGATTTTTCCCCGTCTGCCGCTCAGATTTCCATTGATATCACCCATGTATTCCTGGGGAATAATCACTTCCACTTTCATAATGGGTTCCAGTATGGTGGGCTTGGCCGCTTTCATACCTTTTTTGAAGGCCTTGGAAGCCGCGATTTTAAAGGCCATATCCGATGAGTCCACGTCATGAAAACTGCCGTCATAGAGATTGGCTTTGAAGTCTACCACTTGATATCCGGCCAGTATTCCGCTCTGTCTGGCTTCCTGAATCCCCTTTTCCACGGCCGGGATATAATTTTTGGGAATGGAACCACCAAAAATAGTATCCTCAAACTGAAAATCTTCCCCGCGGGGAAGGTGTTCCATTTTAATCAACACATGGCCGTATTGACCCCGGCCCCCGCTCTGTTTCTTGTATTTGATTTCCACATCTGATTTGCCGGTAATGGTTTCCAGGTAGGGAATTTTCGGGGGTTTCATGATCACTTCAACCCCGTACTTTTTTTTCAATTTGTTGACCACCAGTTCAACATGCAGCTGCCCGTTACCCGAAATGATCAATTCCTTGGTCTGGATCTCTCTCCGTGTTTTCACCGTCGGATCTTCCTCAATGATGCGGTGAAGGGCATTTGAAATCTTGTTTTCATCCGCCCTGGATTTGGGTTCTATGGCAAATGAAATGGAGGGTATTGGAAATACGATTTCCGGAAATTGGATCTTTTTCCCTTTCACGGTCAGGGTATCACCGGTCTGGGTTTCCTTCAATTTGGCAACGGCAACGATCTCTCCAGGGTTTACCTCGCCCGCTGATTCCTGATTTTTACCCTGAAGGAAAAACAATCCGCCCACCCGTTCTTCAACGGACTTATTGGTATTATGATAATTGGAATCGGGTTTGAACACGCCGGCAAACACTCTAATGATTGAAATTTTTCCGGTAAAGGGATCTGAAATGGTTTTAAATACCAGCCCGGCAAAGTCTTCGGATTTATCAGGCTTAACATGGCCCTCCAGGCATTCTATCTCTCCGGTATCCAGGGGTGAAGGGGTATATTTGATTATAAAATCGATCAGGTGATTGACTCCGATATTGGCCAGGGCATCGGTCAATAGGACCGGAAAAATATCCCGGTTCAGGATTCCAGCCCTCAGCCCAGAGGCAATTTCATCCGTGCTCAAATCGCCTTTATCAAAATATTTTTCCATCAGTTTCTCATCATTTTCGGCAATTTTTTCAATCAACTCTTCTCTTGCCTTTTGAATTTCATCGCTCAATTCCGCCGGGATTTCAATGGCCTCAACACTCCCTTTTTCATCTCCACTGTATTGATAGGCCTTCATCTCAATCAAATCCACGATCCCGGAAAAATCGCTCCCACTTCCAATCGGAAGCTGGACAGCAATGGCATTTTTTCCAAAGGAATCCTTGATGGAAGTATAGACGGTTTTGAAATCGGCCAGCTCTTTTTTCATCTTATTGATCACCAGAACCAGGGAACGGTTCAATTCCTGAGTGTACTCAAAAACTTTTTCGGACTGTACCTTAACCCCCTCGATAGCATTGACCAGCAAAACCGCGGTTTCGACCGCTCTTAAACTGACCCTGGCTTCCCAGATAAAATTGGCATAGCCGGGGGTATCGATCATATTGATCTTGTGATTATCCTTCACACCATAGGCCAGGGCAGCTTGGATTGAAATTTTCTTCTCAATTTCATCTTCATCGTAATCGGTAACCGTGTTTCCCTGATCAACCTTACCCAAACGGTTCACCATTCCGGTGTTATATAGAATAGCGGAAACCAGGCTGGTTTTTCCGGTCTGGCCATGCCCCACAAAAGCCACATTTTTTAAACTTTCACTTGATACATCTTTCATGTTCTTTTCCTCCTGACCTCATCTTCTAAGTTCTGTGAATAGCTGCCACCGCAACATCTTGTGTGAATAAATAATGCTACATGATAAGTGATAATGCTCACTTTGTCAAGGTTATTTTCAGGATACGAGCTGCTGAATTATTTGATTTTTATCCGGAAAAATTATAAAATACCACCCGAGAGAACAAAATGAAAAACAAGATCAAAGGTTTGATCAAACTCAGAGAGCAAAAAAATCAAGCCGGAGGGCCGGACAGAATCAAAAAAAGACACCAGCAGGGCAAGATGACTGCCCGGGAGAGAATCGAATACTTTTTTGAACCCGGAACATTTGTCGAACTTCAGGGATACATCAAGCACCATTCCAGTAATTTCGGACTGGACAAAAAAAAATTCTACGGAGACGGGGTGATAACCGGCTTTGGCAAAGTACATGACCGGACCGTATATGTTTTTTCCCAGGATTTTACCATTCTGGGAGGTTCTCTGGGAGAGATGCATGCCAAGAAAATTGTCAATGTCATGGACCTGGCGCTCAAAGCAGGGGCCCCGGTTGTGGGGATCAATGATTCCGGGGGGGCCAGAATTCAGGAGGGGATCAGCAGTTTGGCCGGATACGGTGACATTTTTTACCGCAATACCATTGCCTCGGGTGTGATCCCCCAGATATCGGTCATCATGGGGCCCTGTGCAGGCGGTGCGGTTTATTCACCCGGCCTGACCGATTTTATATTCATGGTGAATCAGGGTACCTTCATGTTTGTCACCGGACCCGAAGTGATCAAAGCCGTAAACAAGGAAGAAGTCAGCTTCGATGAACTGGGCGGGGCCGAAACCCATTCCAGTCTTTCCGGGGTCTGCCATTTTGTGGGCCTTGATGAAAAAAACACCCTGGACATGGTTAAGGAACTGCTCAGTTACCTGCCTCAATCCAATATTGAAGAGCCCCAGCCCGTGGAAACCGATGATCCCTATGACAGAATGGAAGACAAATTGAATGAAATCGTACCCTCCAATCCCAACAAACCCTACAATATCAAGGAACTCATTACCCTGGTGGTTGATGATTATCGCTTTTTTGAGGTCCATCAAAATTTTTCTCAAAACCTGACCGTTGGATTTGCCCGGCTGGGTGGTAAAACAGTGGGCATTATTGCCAACAACCCGGATGTCTATGCCGGCACCCTGGATGTAAATGCCTCTTTGAAAGGAGCCCGGTTTATCCGTTTTTGCGACGCCTTCAATATTCCACTGGTCAGTTTCGTTGATGTGCCCGGATTCCTGCCCGGCCAGGACCAGGAGAAGATGGGAATCATCAAGCACGGAGCTAAATTATTATATGCCTATTCGGAAGCCACCGTACCCAAACTAACGGTCATCACCCGTAAAGCCTACGGAGGTGCCTATATTGTCATGAGTTCAAAGCATCTTGGCGCCGATATCGTTTATGCCTGGCCTACCGCAGAAATTGCTGTGATGGGTCCCCAGGGCGCAATCAATATCATATTCAAAAAAGACATATCCACCGCTGAACAACCGGAAACATTGAAGGAAAGGCTGATTACCGAATATCGGGAAAAATTTGCCAATCCGGAATTGCCCGCTACCTTTGGCTACATTGATGACATCATAATGCCCACAGAGACCCGGCCCCTACTGATCAAGGCCCTGGAATCCCTGGAAAACAAGGCCCTGACCAATCCACCCAAAAAGCATGGCAATATTCCTTTATAGGGAACTCAAATGAAAGAAAAGGTGATCATTCCAAACCGGGGGGTTGTGGCCCTGGATATCATTGACTCCCTGAAAAGTATCGGACTGGAAACCATTCTGTTACATTCCCCCGATGATTCCATGTCCCTGCCGGTAAAACTGGCTGACAAAAGTTTCAAGTTTTTTTCATCCCGGCTGGAAGACAGCTATATGGACAGGACTGCCATCATTGAAAAAGCCCTGGAATTGAAAGTTCAATACATCCATCCCGGGTATGGTTTCCTGGCCGAAGACCCGAAATTCGCCAGGATGTGTTCTGACAATAATATAAAATTCATCGGACCAGATGCCCAAGTACTGGAGCGCGTACACAACAAAATCCAGTTGAGAGAAATCGCCGGTCAGCTCGGGATTAAATATGTAGAACATTCAAAATTAATCAAAAGTCCGCTGGATTTTGAATCCGCTTCGGCCGGATTGAAATTTCCCCTAATTGTCAAGCCCTTGAAAGGTCTGGGCGGTCACGGGATAAAGATGATCAAAGACAGGTACCGGGACCAGAATCAGATCAAGGAAATGCTCAAACGGGAAACCAATCAGCAAAACGGTCTATTCCTGGAAACCTTTCATCCCCATTTCCATCACATTGAAATACCCTTTTTCAGGGATAGTCGGGGAAACATTTTATTTTTGCCCGAAATCGAATCATCCATCCAGAGAAGGTTTCAGAAAATTCTTGAAGAATCCCCCTCGGTTAATATTTCTGATTTGACCCGTGAGGCTTTGTTCCATGATACCCAAAAATTAATCGAAGAAATTGACTACCAGGGCCTGGGTTATGTTGAGTTCCTGGTATCTGAAAACACCCATTATTTTTTCGAAATAAACCCCACTTTTCAAATCAATACCCTGATCCCGGAGATTCACCTGATTTCCAATTTTATCAAAAAACAATTCGCCATATCCAACAACGAACCATTGCATCAGGTCCGGGGTACTGAAATCATCAAGCCCAAATATCATATACTGCTGGTAGCCCTGATGGCAGAAAATCCCTTTGATCAATTTCAGCCCTCTTCCGGTACCGTAACCGAGTTCTACAATTATTCAACCATCCGCAATATCTTTAAGTCCAGTCTCTTTACCGGAGCCAGAATCTCACACCTCTACGACCCCTACATCGGAAAAATCGTCACTTTTTCATCCAACCGATCCCGGGCCATCAATGACATGAAAAATTTCCTGAACCACATTTGTATCCGGGGAATCCATACAAATCTGCATTTTCTGAAGAGCCTGCTGGATAGCGAACCCCTTAGAGAAGCAGAGACCAATATTGATTTTATCTACCGGAAATGGGATTATTCCAGGCGAAAAAAATCAGAAGAGGATATCCTCAGAGCGGCAGCTTTGCTGGCCTCTGCCTTTCATGTCGAAAACAGAAAGAGAAACTACAAGGCAGAATTGCAGAAAATGAAGCAGCCGGGTTTTTTCAGGAGACTTTTCCGGAGATTCTGAGGTGGTAAAATGAAATATAAATTTCAACTGGACAAGAAACTGTTTGAAATCGAAATTGCCTCCAGTTCAACCTTCCATTCCGAAACCGACCTGAAAATAAACCGGAACAACCATTCGATCATGATCGCTGATCAGGATGATAACGAGATCAAATCATTTTTCCTGGATAATCAACCCTATCAGATTGAAATCATAAAGGGTATAGACGGTTATCCCACCGGCATATTTGTTGAAGGTGAGTATTATGCCGCCAAGTTATTGAAAATCGATAAATATTTTTATTACAATAAAAAATCGCCTGAATCAAAAAAATCAGGCGTTGTGAAAAGCTTCCTTCCGGGTAACATCAAAAAGACATTTTTTAATCTGCATGACCGGGTGCGGGAGGGCGAGGTGGTGCTCATTCATGCGGCCATGAAAATGGAAAATGAGATTCACAGCCCCAAGACCGGGATCATCAAAATCCTGGGAGTTCAGGAAGGGGATAACATCCTGGCCAACCATCTTTTATTTGAAGTTGAGTAAACGGATATTTTTCAATCATCGGGGATTAAACAATCGTGAAGACGGCTTTAAAAATGAAAATGAGTGACCCGGAGCAAGAGCTCAAGTATCTGTCCCGCCTCCCGCTTTTAATCACCTTCTTTTTTATCGGGTTCTATGCCATCATTATCCAAACCGTGGTTTTCAGAGAACTTTTGGTGGTAGCACTGGGAAACGAAATCGTTTTCGGCATTTCTCTCTTCAACTGGTTGATCGGGGTCTTTTTCGGGGCCCGGCTGGGAAGTTTTCGCGTGAAACGGACCACCCGCATGCTAAGGACATTCACATTATCTCTTCTGTTCATGTTGATTTTTTCTCCTCTGGCCACCAGCGGTATCCGGCTGCTCTATCATTTGAGCCGGACCCCGGTCGGAAGCCACCTTCACTTCCTCCAGGTATTTTACCTGTCAGCAGCCTGCATCATTCCCCTGAGCTTTGCCATCGGTTTCACCTTTCCCATCGCCTCTAAATTATACACTTACCGACATAACCGGACCGGGGATAAAGTGACCTTCATTTCAAAAATTTACATCGTTGAATCCCTGGGTTCCCTGCTTGGAGGCATCGTGGTCAGCTTTATTCTGGTGGAACATTTCAATTCATATACCATTCTGTCAATGGTCTCGTTGCCCCTGATGTTCATGCTAGCCTTCCTGACCTTTCGGACCCGGCATATCATTTTGTTTTTGATCATCACAGCCATCGGCCTGGTCGATCTGGTCACCCTGATGCCTGTAATCAATCGGCAGATTAACCGGATCACCATTCAAAAACGGTGGCAGGGATTTTCTTCCAGTGAGCTGGTCTGGATCCGGGATTCACGTTATCAAAACCTCATGCTGGGAAAAATCCATGAACAGTACAACCTGTATTTCAACGGGCAGTTTTCAACCAGCTTCCCGGAACCCACGGACAACCGGATCTTCTCGGCTCATCTCATTTGCCAGCACCCCGGCCCGAAAAAAATCCTGATCATCGGTGAAGCCATCAGCGGGCTGGCCAGACACCTGCTGGAATACAATATCAATAAACTGAAATCCATTGAACTGGATAAGGCTTCCATTGAGGGAATCAAACCATTCCTTCCCCGACCGGATCAATCCATATTTTCTGATCCCCGGTTTTCCATCCAAATCGGGGATGGCCGGAAGGCCATCAGAGAAAAGAACCCCGAAAATTCAAGCTGGGATATTATTTTCATCAATATAGCCGAGCCCTCAACCCTTTTGTTAAATCGCTACTACACCCAGGAATTTTTCAGGGATGCCGCAGCCGTCCTGGCCAGAGACGGAATCCTCTGCTTGCGAATCACTTCCTCTGAAAATTACAGTGCCGGCTTTGTCAGCCAATATACCGCTTCTATTTATCACACCCTGAAGACAGTATTTCCCCGTATTGTCATTGCCCCGGGAGACAAAAATGTTTTTTTTGCCAGCCAATCCCCGGGCGTAATCACCGGGTCTGCCCGTATTCTGGGGCAACGGTACCGGGAAACCGGTATGCAGCCTGCCCGGTTGGGATTGATTTTTAAATCATTGTACCCCCGGGAAAAAACCGATTTCATTTCCCGCTCTCTCGAGATGCAAACCAATCCGGTCATTAACACCGATCAAAAACCCGTCTCTCTCCTGTATTTCAACAAAATACTGGGCTGGACCAGCAGTGGCCAATCCGGGGTCATCCTCTCCTTTTTTGAGCGGACAAATTTGTTCCGGATCTCGATCATATTATTTGCCCTTCTCCTGGTCCGCTGGATATTCCTGCTGTTCAGGGCCGTTTATCATTACCTGGCCTCCAAAAAACAGGATTCAACTCCGGGCCTGACCACCCTTTTGAAAAAATCTTTGCTTGCCCGCTTCAATATCATTTTTGCAGTGGTTGCTACCGGATTCTCCGGCCTATCACTTGAAATCCTGATCATTTACTCATTTCAAAACATCTATGGTTATGTCTATCAATTCATTGGATTTATCATTGCTCTTTTCATGACCGGACTGCCGCTGGGAGCCCAGATATCGACAAAATGGATGAATCAAAAAAAGCGTGACCGTTTTCAGCAATTTGGATGGCTGCTGCTCATTCAAATCTGCTTCATGGCCCTGGCACTGGTTTTCCCGCTTTTATTGAAGATGGTCACGGTATTGGGTCTGACCGGGAAAATCTTAATCTGCTGCCTGATCGCCCTGGATGGAGTTCTGGTGGGAGCCCTTTTCCCGGTGGCCCTCCAGGTCTATATTCAAAAGAAAGATCAGGCAGCTGTGGCTGCAGGGATCATTGATGCCTCGGATCATCTGGGAGCCGCTATCGGGGCACTTTTTACCGGTGCACTGCTGCTGCCCATTCTGGGCATTTCCGGAATCAGTAATCTGATTGCCATCATATCGGCTATTTCGGTGACACTCCTGATTCCACATATTGTAATGCCCCGCAGAACGATCAATTGAAGAATATCCTGACTGGCACAGAGGAGATAATTCTGATTACTTCTCTTTTCTCTCCATAATATCCAGGCCGGAACCATTCTCGATCATTCCAGCTGAAAGCCGTGATTTCGGCGATTTGGAGAGGGAAAAATTTCGAAACTGGGTCTCTACCTTATTGACATAAGAGTAGTTTTTATATTTATAACCGTTGTTGTACAGATGAAGCGCCCGTTTCAGATTCCCTTTGGATTCCAGGTAATACCGCTTGAGGATCTGCAATCCCAGATCAATATTATAATCAATATCGAAAATTCGTTTTTTATCAATTCCCAGTTCATCCTTCCATATTGAAAAATTCACCTGCATCAAACCATAGGCACCTCTCCGGGATACGGCCCTTGGATTATACCCGCTCTCAACCTTCATCATGCTCAGAATCAGCTCAGGCTGAAACCCGTAATGGGAACTTTTTTTATACACCGATTTGGTAATCCTGGACAAATGGGGGTCTCGTTTTTCAAATACATTGGCCTTGAAGGCCAGAAAATCATAGTTGCCCAATTTGGTCCTGGCCAGGTTCATCTGGCTTTCCAGCTGCTCCAGCTCAGCAGAGAGGCTACTGATCTTCAAATGCTTTTCCCGGTAACTGGTATTGAATTCGACCAGGGCCAGAAAAATGCCCACCAATCCCACGCCAAAGAGACCTATCAATAAGTAAAATGATTTTTTCAGATTCCGCCTAAACATGCTTCATGCCTTTCAAATTATAATTGTATAATATAAAAGAAACAAAAATCAATGGTTTAGTCCATTTAAATATTTCGGATTTTCCGGGTAAAGCGGCATTCCGGATAATTGCTGCAACCCAGAAAGGAACCGAATTTTCCCTTTCTTTCCCGGAGTACGCTCCCGCATTCCGGGCAAATCTCCCGGGCATCCGGATTCCCATCCGGGGATCGCTCAGAATCTCTGAAATCCAGGGTATAGCGGCATTCCGGATAATTGCTGCAACCCAGAAAGGAACCGAATTTTCCCTTTCTTTTCCTCAACACGCTTCCACACTCCGGACAGAATTGCTCTGGTTCCTGTTGCTCAGGCGTGTCCTGAAAGCCCAGCTCCTTGATCGACTCATGGGCGAATTCGCAGATTCCATGATACCCGCACCACTGGCACAATCGGGACGGGTTGGCCGGAAAATGCTCGGTTTGCCGGATCGATTCAATCTCGCTTTCCAGCTGTCCGGAAACCTCTGCCATCAGGTTTCGGTTATACGGGGTCACAATGGTTTTCCGGGATTGCAGGTCTTCATAACACAACTCAATGTTTTCATCCGGATGCTGGCCGAAAATATACAGGGCATAGGATGGAAGCTGCAGATCATCCAAGGGATTCGAGACCTTGCCGGTCTTAAAATCGGTTATCCGGATACCACCATCCGGCTGGCGGGCCACCCGGTCAATGATTCCCCGGTAGGCGATATCTGCCTTCAGGGGAATCTCAAACCGGTGTTCCAGCATCAGGGTAGTACTGCTGTCAGTCGGGAACACTCTCTGAAAAAAGGAATTCAAGAAGTCCAGCCCTTTCAGGAAATAATCTTCAAGACTTTTCTCCACCCGGATAATTTTCACCTGGTGAAGTTCCGGGATATTCCAGCTCTTTTCATAAACTGCTCTCATTCCGGTCAGATCCGGTTCACCCTGCTTCAATCGTTCGGCATAGGCCCAATTCAGAATTTCATGAACACAGGTCCCCATATGCCGTTCAATGGATACAAAAGCCTCCTTTACCCGTTTGAGATATTTGAATTCAAAGGATTTGGGACAGGATTTAAAGGAAGATATCGCCGAATAACTGAAATTCATTTGGTTTCAGGGTTGTCGCTGAATAATTCTGGGAATTACAAACAACTCAACCCTTCGGTTTTTGGCCCTGCCCCTCTGGGAGTCGTTGTCGGCAATCGGTTTGTATTCCCCGTATCCAGCCGCTGTTAAATTTTCAGGTTTCAGGCCCTTGGTCGTCAGGTATTTGACCACCTCAATGGCCCGGTAAGTTGACAAATCCCAGTTGGAATTGTACTGGTGCCTGAATTCCTTTTTGATGGGAACATTATCGGTATGTCCGGCAATAAACAGGTCATTCTTCTCGGTGCTCTTCAGAAAGACCGGCAATACCGATTCCAGCAGATCAATACCCGAGGCTTTCAGTTGATGACTTCCCGAATCAAACAGGATGTCTCCCTTAAAACTGACTTTCAACCGCCCATCCTCGATTTTGGTCTCCAGATCGATTACGATATTTTTTAAATCCGTTCGGATATCTTTCAGTTCCTGGATGTAATTTTTCTGCCGGTCAACTTCCCGCTTGTAAGCCTCAACTTCTTCCAGATTCTTATTGAGCTCCAGGTTTTTTTCCCTCAGTTTGGCATTCATATTCACCAGTTCCAGGTTCAAACCGGCCAATTTTTCCCTCAGTATTCCCCTGGACACATCCAGGATGGTTTTAATCTTTTCATTGATACCCTCTTTGACCTCACGAACCGAACCATCATCGGAGGCAATCGGCTTGAATAGCATTTCGTTGGAGGGGGGACGCAGTATTATTTTACCCATGGTGCCATCAGCATCCGAGGTTCCGGCCAGCAAAGACTCTTTGGTCAGGTTGAAATAATCTTTGGTCTGTATTTCCTTCAGGAAATGTCCCAGGCCGGCCTGCTTCTTTTTCAGCTCGGCCTCAATCTCATGATAGCGCTGCCGGCATTTGGCCAGCTGGTTTTCCAGACTTTTCCTGGTCAGGAAAACCTCTTTATCAAAAAGTTGATTGACCGCATTCAGGATGGATTCGGATACGATCAGGCCCAGAATAAAAATCCCTACCAATAAAATCACCAAAATCGCTTTTTTCATCCCAGTTCTCCTTATCAATATATTGATATTAAAAATGAATTATTTCAAATTCCGGTTTCCATCTCTTTCAGCAGATAGGATGCGTTACCGAATTTTTCGATGAACCAGAGAATGTAACGAATATCAACCCCGATGGAACGGCTGTATTTTTCATTCCAGGCGTAATCATTGATGGTGGCTTCAAAAGTGCGATCAAAGTTCAGGCCGACGAGTTCCCCTCTGGCATTTAAAACCGGGCTGCCCGAATTCCCCCCGGTGGTATCGGCATTGTACAGCATGGCAACCGGGACATCATTCAAGCCTGGATGCTTGAACGGCCCGAAATCCCGCTGGCGGAGCAGTTCCAGAAGCTCAACAACGACACGACGCGGATGCTGATCGCCTTGGCGCCCTGCTCC
>DAOVIP010000017.1 GCA_030671465.1 Candidatus Aminicenantota bacterium
AAAGGTGTAGATCTGAAAACCCTGAAAGTCGGAGATATAATGGATTTCAAATTGAGTTTTGAAAAATGGAAAAATCCAAAGGCTTACTATTACTATATATTTCTAACCACTGGCCCACAATACTATATCCATGCCCAAACTGGCGAGTTTAAGAAATAACGTAAAGATTGACTAAACATTTGGATAAATATTAAGGAGGTTTGAATGAGCTGGACTGAAAAAAATCTTATGAAAGATGAAAGGATTATTTACCAGACCCAACTCCACTGGTTTATTTTTTTCCGGGGAATATATTTCCTTTTTATCAGTGCACTACTGCTGGTAGGCGGAAATTACCTTAAAACCATGAAACCTATATCTGTAGGTAAACAACAGTATCCCTTGGACAGTTACTTCAAATATATAGTGATTGCGGCTATTGTTCTTCTGGCCTTTACGGTTATTTATGAATTTGTAATCTTTCTTAGACTGAAAACATCCGAGTTTGTGATAACAAATTTAAGGATCATTTTAAAAGTTGGGATTTTATCGACAAAAACACTGGAGATATTACTGAAAAAGGTAGAGACTATTTCCATCCACCAGGGTCTTTTGGGGCGAATTTTTAATTATGGTACTGTTCGAGTTTCAGGTACTGGCGGAGGGATAAGCCCCTTTGCCTTTATAAGAAGTCCAAATGAATTCCGGGAAAATGTCCAGGAGCAAATCTCAAAAGCACAAGGTAAGGAGTAGGGAAGATTAATGGTTGCTTTTTTTTGGCTTTTTATAACCCAAATGCCACAAAATAATACCAAATATAATACTTATTATTGTAATAGCCAGAGAAATCATAAATGCCCGGTTTTCAAATTCTTTTAAAGAACCAAGGGTTACATCAATCCAAAATACAATCCATATTATCCATATAAACCATAAAAACCAGATATACCAGGCTCTTTTCCGTATTTTTATATTCAGATAAGAATTATTTTTTTTCATTTATCCTTTTCCTCCCGAAGTGGTATCTATCCCATATTCAGGCAGGTTCATATGCCACCATTTTTCAGGATCCTTTTGTTCTCCATATCCAAAGGTTTCGTCCATGGTTGTAAAAAAGCCGCCCAGAAGCGGGATTTTTGCACTGGAGGCTTTGACAATTTCATGTATTATGGTCTTGTCCTTTTTTGCCCAGGGACAGACGGCAATACAGCGGCTACAGCCAGACGTGGATTCCTGCCAGTAGGACAGACATCTGGGCGATTCTTCAAACCAGGCCTGATGCCCGGGATTATTCCAGAGACCTCTGACTTCAAAATCCGGTTCATCTTTAAAGGAGAGTGCTTTGGCTGGGCATTGCTCAGCACATCTTTTACACACCTTACAAAACTCGAGAATGCCAAAACGAATGGGTTTGTCGGTTTTCAGTGGTAAATCTGTTAAGACTTTGGCCAGACGAACATTGGGCCCAAATTCTGGGGTTATCAGTCGATTCGTTCGGCTCAGTTCTCCCAGGCCGGCATCGACAGCAATGGCAACACTTGAACCGAGGTCATTTACACTGGGAATTGCCGTATATCCAAGGGCTCTTATGAATTCAGCTAAAGCCCCGACCAAATATTCAGCCCGGCTGTATCCCAATGAGGAACCGGCACTGCCAATTCCAGAGGGTGAACATTGAATATTATCCAGTGACATTTGGAGACTCAAGGCAATGGCATATTTACATTTATCCGGAATAACCAGTTTTTTTTCTTTTTCATCTTGATAGGGCTCGTTTACTTTTTCGAATATTATATCCATTCCTCTTTCTCTGGCATTTATATGACGGCGGTCAAGTTGAGTGATTCCCACTGTAGCTGCTCCGTAATAGCGAGCTGCCTGTTTGACAAGCAGTGCAGCTCTCTCCGGGCTTCCCGAATATCTCTTTATTCCTTTTTCCTGTGGTGTACGAACAAATTGTCGGTTCCATGAACGCATACCTCTGTCCAAACCCCCGGTTCTTGAAAGTACCCAGGCCGCTTCTGCCAGTGCTCTATCCTCAATCCGGAATCCAGGTTTTTTTTCTTTGAAGAATTTTTCAGTTTTATTCCTGCTCTTTTGTCTCAGTTTTAAAAAATTTTCTCTGCCAATGTATTTAATGAATGATCCAAAAACATTCGCTTTGGAGTCAAACCTTTTGTAGAGGGTGTCATCGATTTTTAATAAAGGTTTGTTTATCCTTTTTACCCACCAGGGACGGCTAAACTGGCTGCTGGCGTTTTTCTTATTTAAATGCTGATTACAGGCATAAAAGCCACTGGTAGCGGCAATTCCGCCGGTGGTGAGGGTAGACAAGAAAAAGTCCCTTCTTTTCATGTTTCCTCCTTTTAACTAAATATTATTTCATATTTTGAAATATTTTTAAACAAACAAATAAAAGAATGGATTGGGTGGGATGACCCCTTTCCCTTTTTCCTTTTTATTGACATCGTATTTTTGTTCTTCTATAATAATTAATGATAAATTGTTTTTTGCCGGATAACCTGAATAATCCCGGTTATTCGCCTTTTTTGAATCCAGACATATGGTTTTAATACAACGTTCAATTTTTTTTCTGACCTTGTTTTTCATATGCTTTGCTTGCCTTCAATCCGAGAAGTATACCGATGAAGATTGTCTGAAGTGCCACGGCAAACCGGAGCTCTCCCAGATCACCCCTGAGGGGAAAACCCGGTCGTTATTCGTTGATGAAAAAAATTGGAAACAGGATGTTCACCAAAAAAAGGGAATGTCCTGCACTGACTGCCACGTCTATGCAAACCCCTTCATTCACTTCAGGGAGGGGAATATCAATGTCAACTGTGCACGCTGCCACCCGGAGGAGGAAGAGGAGTATCTGAAAAATATTCATTATACTTTCAAACCGGAAACCGCTACCCCGGGAAAAGAACTGCCCCAGTGTTATCACTGTCATACCAAGCATCAGGTTCTCAAGCATGACCATCCCGCATCCTCGGTGCATGAAGACAATATCGGAGATACCTGCGGAAGCTGTCATGCGGAAGTCATGGTAACCGGAATATTCAGGGGATTTTCCCTGGGTAAAATTTCCGGACACCGTAAGGGGGACCCGGGGGAAAAGTTTGATATGCGGGTCTGTATCAGCTGTCATTATGCGGATTCCGCCCATGGAACCAAGCGGGTCTACAAGGTATTCTGTGGCCGCTGTCACGATCCCGGTTCCAAGGGAAACCTGATAATGGGTGGCACCCACATCAATTCCCGGAGGTGGTCCGGCCTGAATATGGCAGGGGTTGGGCTGGTATTTCTGTTTTTCCTGGCCCTGTTTCTGTTTCAGGGATACCGGTCATCGGGGAAAATAGTGGCCGGAATCAGGAAGTTTCTGGAATCCATGAAAAAAGAAAATAAACCGGCTCCGCCGGAAAGCGAGTCCGGAGAACAGGATCAGGAATGAACCAACCGGCCAGACTGAAATCAGAAAAACGGCCTATCCGCTATGCCATGCTCTTTGATCTGCGCAAATGCATCGGCTGCTATACCTGTGTGCTGGCCTGCAAGAGCGAGAATGATGTTCCCCTTGGGGTCTGGAGAAGCTGGATCAAACGGATTGAAAAGGGGCGTTACCCGGCTGCCAGGGAATTTATTTTACCTATTGTCTGTAATAATTGTGACAATCCTGTCTGTGTGACGGTCTGTCCGGTGGGCAGTTCCATTAAAAGGCCTGACGGGATTGTGTATATTGATCCCCACCGCTGTATCGGCTGTCGCTACTGTATGGCTGCCTGTCCCTACGGTGTCCGCTATATTCACCCGACCCGCAAGATTGCCGAAAAGTGTTTCTGGTGTCATCACCGGGTGGATACCGGTCTTGACCCGGCTTGTGTGGAAGCCTGTCCGACCGGTGCTATCCTTTTCGGGGATCTCAATGATCCGGACAGTCCTATTGCCAAAGCCGTAGCCCGGAATCCCGTGCAGTCGATAAAAGCTGATATGGGCACCAGACCCTATACATTTTATATCGGGCTTGACCGGGATGTAGTGGAAGCCAAAAAAACAGAAGGGAATGAATAACCCGATGGATATTCAGATACTGCAAAACATTGTTCCCCAGGAGGCCTTTGGTTTGAACATTGCCATTTATTTTTACCTGACCGGTTTGAGTGCCGGATCCTTCATCCTGTCCACTCTGGCTTATGGATTCGGGATAAAGATGTTCAAACCCCTGGGGAAAATCGGGGTGGTCATGGCTACATTTCTGCTAATGCTGGCACCGGTGTTTCTACTCCTTCATCTGGGCTCTCCCATCCGGTTCTGGCATCTGTTTGTTTATCTGAATCCGGCTTCGCCCATTACCTGGGGGACCTTTCTGCTGATTCTGTATCCCATTAATTGCATTATTTACGGATATTTCATGTTCAGGGATAAGCCCAAACAGACCCGTATTTTTGCGTTTATCGGTATTCCCCTGGCCATTCTGATTCATGGCTATACCGGTTTTATTGTGGCTGTGGGCAAGGCCAGGGCCCTGTGGAATACGGCTCTGATGCCGGTGCTGTTCCTGGTTTCGGCAATCGTATCCGGTATTGCCCTGGTAATCATCGTGTACCTGGTAGTCTTTGGCGTTTTTTCTAAAAACAGGAAACCGGATTTTCAATTGGTGGGAAAACTGGCCACCATCCTGGCCTGGACCATTGTACTGGATCTCTTCCTGGTTGGCAGTGATCTGATTGTGCTGGCGGTTTCTCATTCTGAAGCCCAGGAAGTACTTCAGGTGCTTATCCGGGGCAAGTTTTTTGTTCCCTTTGTGATCATCGAGAACCTGTTGGGAAAAGTCTTTCCCTTTTTCCTGCTGGTTATCCCCAAGTTCAGAAATGTCTTTACCATCACCCTGGGCAGTATTCTGGTTTTAATCGGAATTTTTTTCATGAGGTATGTGGTGGTGGTCGGAGGAGAATCGGTTCCGCTGATTTAAGGAATTTTAACCATGTTTTTTAAAACGGGAATATCAAGAAGATGGTTCATGAAACTGGGCCTGTCCGGATTTGCCGGGCTGACTGCCCATAAATACGCACGGGGAAAAACCAAGCCGGATCAGGGGTTGCCGGTCTCTGTTTCCCGGACTTCATTGAAAAAGTACCAGGCCATTCCCACCACCTGCAGACAGTGTCCGGCCGGTTGTGGGATTATCGCCTATCTGGACGGTGACCGGCTGGTACAGGTGCTGGGTAATCCCGATCACCCCGATAACCGCGGCGGTTTGTGTGCCAAGGGAATTGCCGGGATCAACCTGGTCAATGATGTGGAGCGGCTGCTCTACCCTCTGAAAAGGGTAGGATCCCGGGGCAGCTCCAGCTGGAGCCGCATTACCTGGGATGAAGCCTATTCCATCCTGCTTACCCGTCTGGAACCCCTGATTTCCCGGGGAGAAACCCATCGGCTGGTTGTGGATTCGGGATCGGAAGACCCGTTGCTGGATGAGTTTCTTTCAAGCCTGGGGTGTTCAAGCGTTTTGAAGAGGCAGGTTGAAAAAAACAACTGTGGTCAAGCTGCCCTGGCATCCGTATTTGGCCTGCACCTTTTGGAAGCGGATATCGAGAACAGTCATACCATTTTTAATTTCGGGGCCAACCCCTATGAAAATCATGACCGGTTTGTGGGCATGGCCCGGCGACTGGTAAGGGCCCGGGTTGACAATGGGGCCCGACTGGTTACTTTTGATGTCAGAATGTCCAAGACAGCAGCCGGAAGTGATGAATGGATACCCCTGAAAGCGGGAACCGACGGGCTTTTGGCATTGGCACTGATCAAGGTGATTCTGGATAGCGGTCTGCATCACCGGGATTATTTCAGAAAAAAAAATCAAGGCTTCATCGCTCGATTAAAAAAACATGTATCCCGATATACTCTGGATTATGCTGAATCGGAATGCGGTGTTCCTTCCCGGGTGATTGAAAAACTGGCCCTGCGGTTTGCTACCGGATCACCGGCTGTTGCCCTGGTGGGCGGAGGGGTGACCGATCATTATAATGGATTTGAAAGTGCCCGTTGTATTGCCCTGTTAAATCTGCTGGTTGGTAATGTCGGTAAAAAGGGCGGCCTGTTTTATCCGGGGTGGGGATCGGAAACAGACCGGATTTTCCAGATTTCAAAGTCTGCCAAAACCAAACCAACCGGTTTTGCCGACCTGAAGACCATGATCGAATCGAAAAGCCGCCTGGATACCTGTTTGATCTATCAATCCAATCCGGCTTATTCTGATGCCGATTGTCTGGCCCTTGAAAAAATACTGAAAGATGAGGATAAAATTCCCTTTCTGGTGGTCATGGATACCCATATGACCGAAACGGCCCTGCTGGCCGATCTGGTGCTGCCCGCAGCTACCTATCTGGAATCATGGGGTGTGGAAACCCGGCTTTCGATGGAGCGGAAACCCCTGATTAATTTCAACCAGCCGGCAGCTACCCTGCTGAGCGATGCCCAGGTCCTGAGGTCCCCGGCATTCAATATCGGTAAATTACTGGACCGGCAGTTCCGCCCCCGGGGAGAATCCCGGGAAATAGGCAACCTATGTCTGGAACTGTCCAGAAGGCTGGGTGGAAAAATGGCCGAATTCCTTCCCTATGAAGATACCCTGGATTTTGTGAGAAAAAGAATTGCCGGGCACGATGATGTTTCCCGGCAGGGTGGGATTCAATATTTAAAGCAACATGGGTACTGGGAGGGGGAGCACCCGCTCTCCCTGGCTGAAACCGAAGTTCTTTTTCAGCGGTATTCACCGGTTCTGAAAGCCAGTACACCGTTTGACCTACCGGAATATCAGCCCCTTCCGAACCAGGGGACAAAAGGCAATAATGTCTTTGTCCTGACCACCTTCAAACCCAATTTGTCAGCATATGGAACGGCAAACAGCAAGTGGGTCCGGGAATTTTTCCACCAGAACCAGCTCTGGATGAACACCGGTTCAGCCCGTAAACTGGGAATAAAAAATGGCAGCAGGGTGCGGGTAACCTCTTCGGTTGGCAGTCTGACCCTACGAGTCCTGGCCACGGAAAGAATTCATCCGGATTCGGCAGCCCTGGCTATCGGAGTGGGGCATTCGGGTGTCGGTAATGTGGCCCGGGGCAAGGCCTTTAAAAGCCAGGACCGGGATACCGAACTGATCTGGTGGGGAAAAAAAGGAAACGGGGTAAATCCCCATCAGATCATTGAAAGCCAATGGTCGGCCAGCTGGCCCGGCCAGGGATTGAAGGACACCCTCATAACGGTTGAAAAAATTTAAATGGTTATGGGAACAATGTTTGAGTCTTAAATGGGTAGAGTTGAATATAACCGGATAAACGGAGGTAAAGAAGGGTGAATAAGATATGTCAATATATAAGGATGGGGATTTTTATACTTCTGGTCTCGGTGTCCCTGGTTTTCCCCCGGGTGACAACCCTGCCCACTAAAATCGAGCGGGTAACCTTTTCAGGAAATCACAAAGTGCTTTCCTCCAGTATCAGTGGAAACGGTCAGGCCATCATTTATATACTGGAGATGAAATCGGATGGCAACACCCATAAATCGGTCCGTTTCCTCCAGCTGGATACCGGCCAAGAGGGTGAAATTTTTTCGGAAGCCGATCATTCGCTCCAGAAACCATTTGGCCAGGGTAGACTTATGCTGGGTTCCAAGCCCCCCTTGTTGAGCGGAGACGGCCGAACCGCTGTTTTTTTGCTGTCTCTGGGAGAGCCCGAAAATATTATAGATCATTTTCTGGCCGTGGCCAATACCGCTGATAAGCGGATTCAATTGTTCAGTTTCCCCCATGAGAGTCTGAAAGGATTGGATGCCGGGTCCATGGGATTTCAGAGTTCAAACTGGGAGCGAATTTCACATTTTTCCATCAACGATGACGGAACCCGGATTGCTTGTGCGGTAAAGGGGCATCTGGGACCTCGCCGATTCGGAAGTTGCAGCGGGATTATTTTGCTGGATCTGAAAAACAAGACCCGGTCTATGGCCCTGGGCCCGGTTTTTGCTGATGAAACCTGGAACTGGCCGACTTATCCCCGGAACCCCCTGCTGGGCGGTGGCTGGGCGTTTGCGCTGAGCGGAAACGGGAATAAACTGTTATTTGGTGCCCAATCCAGTGAAGATAAAGCAGACTATGACCTGTATGTGATGACCTGGCCGGACGGCCCGGCAACCCGAATTACCCGTTTCAGCGATCGCTGGTTCAGTATGGCCGATATCGGTTTTGACGGTGAGCAGGTGGTGTTTTTCTATAGCGGAAATAAAGAGCAGGGAATCGGCACCTACCGGGTGAAAGTGGATGGATCCGGATTGCAGAAAATCAGTTCGCCGTCCACTCCCCGGGTTGAACTGTACGGATTTGCCGGGAAAAGTTCCTGCCTGTTTTATAAAAATGTGTACCAAGGGATGATGATGGTTCTGTCTAGCGGAAAGGAATATTTGATTTTGGAACCCCGGGTCCCCGGATATGCCAGCGGTGTGATTCCTATGGGTTTTCCCCAGGTTCCGGCTTTCTGGACTCCCCGGGGAATCAGTTATAACGGTGATAAAGTGTTGTTGTCAGGCCCGCCCACTGGCCGACAATCACCGGAAATTTATGTGTTATCCATTGATGTGGTGAAAGCGAAGCAATAATATGGCTGGGGTAAAAGCAAGCAAGAAGTTTTTCGTTTTGTTGTTTATGCTGGTGGGTCTGATTGTTATGGCCGGGTGGGGGATCGGGTTCATGGTTCGCTATTCGGCTACCAGTCCCTCGGTCTGCCAAAGCTGTCATCCCGAGCATAATGATTTATGGGTCCGGTCAAATGGCCACCCCTCGGATCAAACCAGCTGCCATGAATGCCATTACCGCAAACCGGAGGCCTTGTTCCAGGATGGAAAATTTCTGGAAAATATCAGAGATTGGGTGGTTCCGCCCGAGTATCTGGCCGATGATCCATTGACTTCCGGATTGTGTTTGCATTGCCATCCGGAGGTGTTAAACCTGGGCTACCGGGTCAAGAAGCAGGTGATTCAGTTCAATCACCGCATCCATCATGATGAGGGCCTGGATTGCCTGGATTGCCATCGTAGCGCCGGTCATGCCTATATGAAAAATACCACCAATCGTCCCGGTATACGGGAATGTCTGGACTGTCACCGCAAAGAATGCGAGGGGCCCCCCAAGAACCTGAAATGTCTCAATTGTCACCAGGTGATACTGGCCCCGGGTCGGGTTGTATTTGCAGAAAACCAGTTTGAAAACCTACAGGATAAAAATGATTAAAACCAATGATGTCTTTTTGATTCTCCTGGCCTTCTTTATATTTGCCATTGGATTGCAACGGCGAATACGATTCTGGAAAATAGGCACGGCAGAGAGACGATCCGGTTCCTTGCTGTCCCGCTTAAAAGTTTTTTTTCTGGAAGGGATAATTCATCGGCGGATTCTGCAGGACCTGTATCCGGGCATTCTGCATTTGCTGATATTTGTCGGTTTTTTGATACCTTTGGCAGTAATCATCCTCACCCAGTTCAGTTTTACCCTGCCGGTTTTACTGGCCCGGTTCATTTCGCTGCTGCTGGATATCATTGCCCTGGGAGCCATATCGGGAGTGTTACTGGTGTTTTATCGCCGGCTCATTTCCAGGCCCGATCGGTTGGATAACCGGTTTGAGGATTTTACCGCCCTTTTTTTAATTTTATTTATTTTTGCCACCGGATTACTCATGGAGGCCTTCCGGCTGTCAATCATCGGAAAGGATTCCCAGGCCTGGGCGCCGGTAGGCCAGGTCTTGGCTGCCCTGATTAATCTGACCGGTATGGAACTGTCCACCAAGAGATGGCTTTCCCTTTTCACCTTTCGCATTCATTTTTTTCTGGTCCTGGGTACCATTGCCTATATCCCCTATTCTAAACTCTTCCATCTAATCAGCTCTCCCCTGAATATGATTTTCTATTCCCGCAGGCCCCGGGGGGAGTTGAAGCTAATTGACCTGGAGGATGAAAAAGCCGAGACCTTTGGTATTTCGAAAATCCATGAGTTTACCTGGAAACAACTGATGGATCTGGATGCCTGTACCCGCTGCGGACGCTGTCAGGAGCATTGTCCGGCCTTTTTAACCCAGAAGCTGCTTTCTCCGAAAAAGCTGATCAATGATCTGGGCGATCATTTTCTCAAGCAGGCCCCCCTCATTGTAAAGGCCAGGTCCGGGGGCACCGAACCCGGGGAGGTTCCCCAACTGATCGGGCGAGCCGTTCAGGAGGAAGAAGTATGGGCTTGCACCACCTGTCGGTCCTGCGTGGAACACTGTCCGGTTCACATCGAGCATGTGGATAAAGTCATTGATATGAGACGGTATAAGGTGTTGATGGAAGGTCAGTTTCCCGAGGAATTGAAGGTGGCATTCAAAGGGCTGGAAACCAATTCCAATCCCTGGGGGCTGGGTCAGAGCATCGGGGCGGAATCGGTCAGTGAACTGGACGTACCCGTGCTTTCGGGGCTGGAAGATAAAAATATTGATTTCCTGTTTTTTGTCGGCTGCATGCGTTCCTATGATGACCGCAATAAGAATGTGGCTCTGGCCATGGTCAGGATTCTGAAACATCTGGGGGAGAAATTTGCTATCCTGGGTATGGAAGAGGGGTGTTGCGGCGATCCGGCCCGGAGAGCTGGCAATGAATACCTCTACCAGATGCTCGCCCAGACCAATATCGAAACCTTCAACAAATACAGCATCAAAAAAATTTTGACCACCTGCCCACACTGCCTAAATACCCTGAAAGTCGAGTATTCTCAACTGGGCTTTCAGGCCGAGGTGATTCACCATGCCGATTATCTGGTTCAGCAGATCCGGAACCAGCGGATTTCACTTGCCCATCCGGTTGATAAAAAGATTACTTACCATGATCCCTGTTATCTGGGCCGTTACAGCAATATTTATGAGTCCCCCCGCCAGGTGCTTCGCTCCACCAGGTCGCTGGAGCTGGTAGAAATGGACCGTTCCCGTCGGGATTCCCTGTGTTGCGGTGCCGGGGGAAGCTGGATGTGGATGGATGAAAAGACGGGTGAGCGCATCAACCACTTTCGGCTGAAAGACGTGCTGGCCAAGAGCCCTGACGGTGTAGCCACAGCCTGCCCTTTTTGTGTGCTCATGTTTACCGATGCAGTGAAAGACAATGAATTGGATGACCGGTTAAAAGTCTGGGATATTGCCGAGATCGTGGAAATGGGATTGTTTGGTAAAAAATAGAAGACTTTTCATTTTTTTCTTTATATTTGAATTTTTTGTCCTGTTTTTAGGACAAAAAAAGGGTGTGGATTTGGCAATGATTTTGCATTCATTATCAAAGAAAGTAAAAATGCGATACCCAATTTTCTATTAATGGAGATTATCCAATGAGTAACCGAATTATTATTGGACTGGGTTTATGTGTGTTTGTCAGTGTGGCCTTGCTGGTAGTGAGTTGCAAGGATTCCCAGGTAGACGAGCTTCTTCCCTCCGGTACATTGGTCGAGTATCAGGGTTGTAAAGAATGGACCACCGGAATTGAAACCGGAACCGATGTTGCTAAAAATCAAGATTGTATTG
>DAOVIP010000389.1 GCA_030671465.1 Candidatus Aminicenantota bacterium
AAAAAACAGTAAATAAAAGACAAGGGAGGTGCATCATGGAACAGGAAGCAACACCGGGAAAAAATGAAAATTTATTCGTCGGCATTGACCTGGGAACATCCAGCAGCGCCATTGTGGCCAGCAATGGGATCAAAAACTGGATTGAAAGCTATGTGGGCTGGCCCAAAGACTTTATTGCGGCCAAAGTGGTTAAAAAACCCATACTGTTCGGAATGGAAGCCATCAAGAATAGATTATCCCTGGACATCCGCAAACCTCTGGAGCGCGGGGTCATCAAAGAGGGAACCGAAAAGGATGAGGAATCGGTCAAAGAATTGATCCGCCACCTGATCAGCCTGGTAAAACCCGATCCGGATCAGAAGGTATTGGCCGTGGTCGGCGTGCCGGCCGAATCATTCAAGGTCAACCGCATGGCCATTCGAGACGCCGTATCCGATTTTGTTCATTCCATCATCGTGGTTTCCGAACCCTTTGCCGTGGCCTATGGCATGAATTTACTGAACAATGCCCTGATCATTGATATCGGTGCCGGAACCGTTGATTTTTGCATCATGCACGGTACCATCCCACTTGAGGAAGACCAGCGCACCATCCTGACCGCCGGAGATTACATCGACCAGCATTTATTCAACCTGCTGAAGGATAAACACCCCGAATCCACCTTCAACCTGAACATGGTCCGCTCCTTTAAAGAGGAAAACAGCTTTGTGGGCAACAGCCAGAGTCCTGTTAAAGTGAAGATACCGGTGGAGGGCAAACCCACCGTACACAATATTACCGATGAGATCAAAAAATCCTGTGAAAGCGTCTTCCCTCCGATCATTGAAACCCTGGCCGAGATGATTGCCAAGTTTGATCCGGAATACCAGAACAAAATCAGGAATAATATTGTTATTGCCGGTTGCGGAAGCCAGATCCGGGGAATCCGGGAATACCTGGAAGATTCCATGAAAGAATATGGCCACTGCCAGGTAAAAATTGTGGATGATCCACTTTTTGTCGGAGCCAACGGCGCCCTTACTATGGCCCAGGAAATGCCCAGGGACTACTGGGATAAACTATCGAAAATTTAACGACAACGAAGTCAGGACTCTATTTTTGCTATAAAAAATGGAGGAATTTTAAAGTAAAAAGGGAGACAGAAGACAGGAGATAGATAGAAGGATGTTGTCTTTACTCAACCTTAACCTCAGACTCAATCTCAGCCCCCGGCTTCCAGCCCACAGCTCCCGGCAAAAAAGATAAAAAATGATTGGTAAGACCATTTCCCATTATAAAATTCTGGAGAAAATCGGAGCTGGAGGGATGGGAATTGTCTATAAAGCCGAGGACACAAAGCTCAAACGTATTGTTGCTTTAAAATTTCTGCCCCCTGAGTTAACCAGAGACCCGGAAGCCAAGAAACGGTTTTTGCATGAAGCCCGGGCCGCCTCTGCCCTGGATCATCCCAATATCTGCAATATCTTTGAAATCGACGAAACAGAAGACGGCCAGATGTATATGGCCATGGCCTTTTATGAGGGAGAAACCTTAAAAGAAAAAATAAGACCCGTAGGGGCACAGCATGCTGTGCCCATGCCCATAGATAAAGCCATAAACATCACCACCCAGATCGCCGAAGGCCTCCAGGAGGCCCATCAAAAAGATATCGTTCATCGCGATATCAAATCCGCAAATATAATCATAACAAATGAAGGCATCGTAAAAATCCTCGACTTCGGATTGGCCAAACTGAGAGGGGCGACCAAACTCACCAAGGAAGGAACCACCCTGGGTACAGTAGCATATATGTCTCCTGAACAGGCTTCAGGTGAAAAAGTAGACCACAGATCAGACATCTGGTCTCTGGGCGTACTCCTGTACGAAATGATCACCGGTCAATTACCGTTTAAGGGGGAATATGACCAGGCCATCATGTACTCCATCATGAACGAGGAACCGGGGCCAATTTCAGGATTGAGAACCGGAATACCTCTGGAACTGGAAAATATCAATAATAAGACATTGAGCAAAAATATCTCTGAAAGATATCAACACATTGAAGATCTTTTGGTAGATTTAAAAAGAGTAAGCAAATCTTTAAGTAAAAGTAAACCAGAAATAAAAACAATCTTTCAGAAAAAAAGATGGAAGCCTTTTGTACCATCAGTCATTATTGGTTTTATTCTAATATTGAGTATAGTTATTTCTGGTTATTTTATTTTTAAAAAAAAACCAGTACCCAAAAGACCAGATATTCAGAAAAAACCGACTGTTGAAAAAACCTTAGAAACCAAGTGGAAAAATTCTATTGCCGTGCTCCCCTTTGCCGACCTGAGCTCCCAAAAGGACCAGGAATATTTCTGTGATGGCATGACCGATGATTTGATCACCCGGCTCACCCGTATCCGGGAATTAAAAGTCATTGCCCGGACCTCGGTTCTGCGCTACAAAAACTCTCAGAAAGATATCAAAGAAATTGGCAAGGAA
>DAOVIP010000021.1 GCA_030671465.1 Candidatus Aminicenantota bacterium
TATTGATAACCGTGATGCCAGCATTGAAGAATTAATGGATATACTGCAGGGTCCTGATTTTCCAACCGGAGGATTTATTTTTGGTAAGACGTCCATTCAAAATGCCTATAAAACCGGTAGAGGAACCATTGTGGTCCGGGCCAAAGCGGTTATTGAATCCGATGGGAAGGGCAGACAGAAGATTGTAATCACTGAAATTCCCTATCAGACCAATAAAGCAAAAATACTGGAGAATATTGCTCATCTTGTAAAGAGCAGGAAAGTAAATGGGATTTCTGATTTACGGGATGAATCGGATAGGGAAGGCATGAGAATTGTGGTGGATGTAAAACGAGACGAGATCCCTGAGGTAATTCTAAATTCGCTTTATAAGTATACTCAGTTGCAGAGCAGTTTTTCCATTAATCTTCTGGCCATTGTCAATCAACAACCAAAACAGTTTAATTTAATCGATTACCTCAATTATTTTTTGGGTCATAGGAGGGAAATCGTCCGGAGACGTTCAAAATTCGAACTTGAAAAAGCTGAGCGCAGGGCTCATATCATTGAAGGTTTGAAAATTGCTCTGGGCCAACTGGACCTGGTTATAAAACTCATCAGAGGGTCCAAAGACCGAACCACGGCTAAAGCGAATCTCTTGAACAAATTGACTTTAACCGAAATCCAGGTGGATGCCATCCTGGATATGCAATTATATCGCCTTACTGGACTAGAAGTTGACAAGTTGGAAGCAGAATATGTGGATCTCTTGAAACAGATGAATTATCTGAAAGAAATATTATCCAGTGAACGTATTTTAATGAATCTGATAAAAAAAGAACTTGAAAAAGTCAGCGATCAGTTCACAGATGACAGACGTACAACTATCATTGAACACGATTTGTCCGAAATCAATATTGAAGATTTGATCAAAGATGAAGATTTTGTGATTATTTACACCGAAAGAGGGTATATTAAACGCACGACTCTGAGTTCATATAAGATTCAACACCGGGGAACGATTGGCAAGCGTGGATTCGGCTTGAAAGAGGAAGATGTTATCTCAAGGTGTTTTGTTGCCTCTGCTCATGATTATGTTCTGGTTTTTACTGAAAAAGGAAGGATGTTCTGGATTAAAGTATATGATCTACCCGAGGGTGATGCAACTGGAAGGGGAAAACCCCTGAATCGTTTGATTGGAATCGAAGTAGAAGAAAAAGTATGTTCGGTAATTAATGTAAAGGGCTTTCCCAAGGATCAATATGTGATGCTCTTTTCCAGGAAGGGCTATGTTAAAAAAACTTCACTGGCCGCTTTTTCAAAACCCCGAATAATCGGTATCATTGCTGCTGATGTTCCAGACGGAGACTCACTTTTTGAAGCTCAGATCACCAATGGGGACAATGAAATCATTCTGGGTACCAACCTGGGAAAATCACTGAAGTTCAATGAAAAAAATGTTCGGGAAATGGGGAGAAGCGCCCGAGGGGTAATTGGAATCCGGATGGATAAGAATGATTTTCTGGTTGGAGCAGATATAATCGGGAACAAGGTGAAATATATTCTGACCGTTACTGAAAAAGGGTACGGGAAAAAGTCAGATCTTGATCTTTATCGTCTGCAGAACCGGGGTGGTAAGGGTTTGATAAACATTCGGATAAATGAAAAACTGGGTAAGGTCATTGGACTGGTTACATTGGGTGAAAATGATGAAATTCTGTTATCTTCCGAAAGGGGAATTATCAATAAGCAAACTTCTTCCCGGATTAGATCACAGGGAAGGGCCACTCAGGGTGTGAAAATCATTAATTTGAGAAGTGGAGATAAACTGGTTTCCCTCGAAAAAGTCCGAATTGATACCCCGTAATTAAATTTGTATTGTTCAGGTTTACCCGATCAGTGTACAGAGATGATAAAAAAGGAAAATAAAGGAATTATTGAAACCTATAAAAGATATCCCTTATCCTATATTTTGATATATAATGGATTAACCATCATCCATTTTTTACTGGGGGGGATGGGTATCATATATGGATATAACTTCACCGGGGCCGGAAAATTGATTGGATATTTCTATCTGGCTTTTGCTTTTGTTCAGATGTATGTGGTCATGCCTCTGAAAGTATGTCCGGCCTGTGTATATCATAGAAAAAATAAAACCCGATGCATCAGCGGTTTGAATATCATCTCAAAAAGGGTATTACATTGTCAAGAGACAAAAGATTTCTCCAAGAGGGGAAAAGGCCTTTTATGCCACAACCATTTGTATATTGTTGCTTTGGTTATTCCGGTTATTTTTATGCTTCATGCCCTGGTTTTTAATTTTTCATTTTTTTTACTCTTTTTATTGTTGGTTTTAATCAGTTTACTTTTGCTCCGGATATTGATCATTTTTCCAAAAATGGCCTGTATTCACTGTATGGCCAGAGATAAATGCCCCAATGCCGAGGCCATGGGTATATTGTGAATTGCTACGCTTTACGTGATAAAATAGGTTTTAGTTATTGTGCCGGTCTTTTTATTGGCAGAGGAGACAGATGTAAATGTTTTTTCCCATAAAAGATTATAATCCCACCCGCAAAGTTTCATATATTACCATTTTATTAATTGCAATTAATATAACCGTGTTTGTTTATCAAGCAGTGATTTCAGATTTGAATTTAAATGTGTTTAAAAATGCCATGATTCCTTGGGAAATTACCCATATGAAGACGATTGAAAGTCCTGTTGGGATTGAGGTACAAGATCAATATGGATATACGCAAAGAAAACTGATTTATAGAGAAATTTCTCCTTTTCTGACTTTGTTCACTTCGATGTTTATGCACGGATCGATTTTACATCTCTTTGGGAACATGCTTTTTTTATGGATTTTCGGAAATAATATTGAAGATTATCTGGGAAAAATCAAATTCATACTTTTTTATCTTTTATCTGGTCTGGGTGCCAGCTTGGTTCACATCATATTTCATTCCAATTCCATGACACCTGTGATTGGGGCCAGTGGGGCTGTATCCGGTGTGATGGGGGCCTATCTGATTCTTTTTCCAACCGCCAAGGTCCGAACCCTGGTTTTTGTGTTTATATTTATCACTTTTGTTGACATACCGGCATTTATTTTCTTGATTGTCTGGTTTATATTTCAATTTTTATATGCGGGTGGTGAAGGTGTGGCCTGGCTTGCACACGTCGGGGGATTCTTGATCGGACTGTTTTTGATAAAATGGTGGCGTCAGAAAAAGCCCAAGGTTGAATTAATTGAATAATTGACGATCCATAATTTGTCTTTGACCGATATCGTAGAGATTACGGGCATTTGATTGACAAACAAAAAATTGTCTTTTAAAATTGATCTACAGAAAGGGCAACTTCCATGAACAAAGATCTGATCAATACTGAAAGGGCACCTAGTGCCATTGGTCCCTATTCTCAGGGAATACGGAAAGGGGAGTTCATTTTTCTCTCTATGCAAATCGGGATTGATCCCGTGACCCAACACTTGGTCAATGGAGGAGTTAAATCTCAAACAAGGCAGATTTTTGACAATATTACAGAGATTTTAAATCAGGCTGGCACTCATCTAAATCAGGTGGTGAAAACCACAGTATTTATCAAGGAAATGAAAAATTTCAAACCTGTTAATGATATCTATATTCAGTATTTTGATATACCCTACCCCGCAAGATCGGTTGTTGGCGTCAATGATCTTCCCTTATCAGCTGAGATTGCAATAGAAATAATTGCCATTAGATAAATGAATCAAAGGGTGATCATTTCTGGTTTCGATCAAATTGAGGAGAATAGGTGACAAATATAGCAAATTTGCTCTTAAGTTTGCAGGAAGAGTTGGGTAAATCCCCGGATAAGGATAAGGCCGATCGGGTTATTAAAAGAATCGTGGCTTTTTATATGGATAATTTGGGAGTACAGGAAGATGAAGTCGCGATTTTTTTTCCCAATAAACAAAAAACCGCCTTGTCATTTGCTTACCCGACCTATCTTGTCAATTCAGGGGTTATTTCTATTGAATCACCGGATGCGATTGTTTCTCAGATTTATCGTACCGGAAAACCTTTTATTGATAATAAATTCTTAGAGAAGGAGCATTTATCGGTTTTTGAATTCGTTAAAACACCTCAGAGCGAAACCAAGCTTATCTGGAAAATGATCGGGGCTGTAATTTCCTACAAAGGAGAAAAAATCGGGGTCATTGAAATCTCAAAAAGGCGAAGCGCCTTCTCTGATGTAGGTTCCGATTTTACCCAGGAAAACTTGAAGTTCCTTGAGCAATCAATTTTACAGTTAAATCAAGTATTCAAGAACCTATACGATGATATTTTCAGGCAAAAACGAGAAAAAGTGAAAAGAGACTTGGCCTTACTGGCAGAAATCATTCGCTGGAGAAGGAAACTTAATGATGGTGATTGTATAAAATTCCGAAATATTTATCTGGGATTGATAAATATTTGTAGGGGGTATGTGATTCATAAGTATTCCCTTGATCGGATTGAAGTGAAGTTTACTTCCGGTAATTGCAAAGAATACATGGTCGTATCAATAGATTCCCTGTGGCCCTGCTCATGGGATAAAAATAAGATGAAAAGGGCTGCCAATGTGTATAAAAGACTTAAGAAACTCAGTAAGATTGTTAGGGATACCGATTGAGCTATTGAGGTTTTGCTGTGTGTTTAATGGAAGTTCGCAACCTTAACGTTTCGCTTCGAGGAAGAGCATTTCCTATCTTAAAAAGCATTCATGTAAAAATAAAGCCCCATTGTATTACCGCCTTGATCGGGGAATCCGGTTCTGGAAAAACAATTTTTTCCCGAACGATTTCGGGATTACTTCCGGAAAATATGGTTATTGATTCCGGACTTTTCTATTTTAAGCGCAAAAAAATTTCCTATCAATGGATTCAGAAAAATAGGGGGCGGACAATTTTTTATACACCTCAAAATGCAGCGGCTTCTTTAAATCCCATTATAAAAATCAAAACCCAATTGAAGGAGGTTTCCAGAAGCGGAGCCGAACCTGTTGAAAAAATTTTAAATAATCTATCCATGCGGGATTCCCAAAGAATTTTAAATGCCTATCCTTTTGAATTAAGTGGAGGAGAAAATCAACGATGCCTACTGGCCATGGCTATTGCCCTGACCCCTCAATTGTTAATTCTGGATGAGCCTGTAACTTCGGTGGATGGTCAGTTTCGAAAAAGTTTTATCGGCTATATTCAGAAAATAAAATCCAAATACCATATGACCATCTTAATGATTACCCATAACTTGGCATTGATTGAACACATTGCCGATTATGTTTATATCATGTATGGTGGTCAGATTGTAGAGTCGGGCACTTTTGGTGACCTTATTTGCCAACCAAGGCATACCTATACCAAAGAAATAGTTTCATATCTTTAATAACCCGGCTTTGGTTAACCGGTTCATTATATCAATTGATCTTTCTGCTTGAAAATATTGATTATGTCCTGAGGATTTTGGGCTTTTTTCATGGTTTCTACAATATCTGTTGAAGAAACCAGCCGGGCGATATGAGCCAACGATTTTAGATGGAGACCGACTTCTCTTTCATCACTCATGATTAAAAAGACCAAATATACTTTTTGGTTATCTGAGGATTTAAAATCCATTCCCTCTTTTATTAATGCCAAGGAAAAAGTGAAGTCAGAAAATTCATCTGAAAAGATATGGGGGGCAGCCGCACCTTTTCCAATTGCGGTGGATTGAACACTTTCTCTTTTTATGAAAAGGAGTTTGACTTTTTCAGTGTTTTTTATGATTTCATTTTTATTTAGAAATTTTGAAAAATCATTGTAAAAACTGTCGGTATCAGTATAGTGATCAGCGATAAATATGTTTTCTTTTTTTAGAATCCCCGTCAAATTCATTGTATTCTCCTTTTCAAATCATCAGAGGTTTCGAAAATTTTATCTTTTCCCGCGGAAATGAGGAAAATTTCCATTTCATCCTCCATTTGAATTTTGTATTTTTGTCCCCAGGCATCCAGACATTCCGCTTCGGTTCTGAGATAAAGGGGGATCAGTTCGTCCAGCGACCCGGGATATTTTCCGGAATCAAAATAAAAAGTATTTATGGCAATGGTGATTTGCTTTATATCCGAATCGAAAATTAATTTATCTATTTTCTGACCGGCATTCAGCATTTTCTGGGGCAGGTTTTCCTTTTTGGAAAAAAATCCGGTTTGTATGGCAATAATAACCAGAAAAACCAGCAATATTACCAAAAATATGCCTCTCATTAAAATATTTTAAAACATAAAAAAAAAATAACAATATATAAGCATAAATTTAACTATACCAATAAAAATGATATAATAGCTATATGGATTCACAACCAAAAAATGAAATGATCTTTTCCATTCTGAAAGAGCTGGAAATTTTTTCTGATCTGGATGAAAGCGCATTGATAGCCTTAAGCCACTTGTTTGAAGAGAAGGAATATCTTCAGAATAGCATCATTTTTGAAGAGGGGAGTATCGGGACATCGATGATGATCATTGCTCAGGGCAAGGTCAGGGTATCCCAGAAGGCCAACCAGGAAACGGAAGAAGCATTGAAAATTTTGCATACCGGCGAGGTATTCGGTGAAATGGCCTTACTGGAAGATTTGCCCAGATCTGCAGCCATAATCGCTCATACCAATGTGATTATCATTTCCGTCGATCGGTTCAACTTCTTAAAATTCCTGGAACAGGATTGCAGAAATGGATTGAAAATCATGATCAAATTGGCCAAAACGTTGTCCTCACGCTTACGAGAAGCCGATGTTAAACTCAAGACCTTTGTAAACCTTACCCAGTGGATATGATTGATTCAAAAAATATTTAATTTTTATTCAAATATACTGAAGACATTTCCATAAAATAATAGTATTATATGGAGTGATCACCCAGAGTATTTTAGACCTTCAAATCACAATATTCAAATTTAACTATATAACCGTGGAGGAGTCTCAATGAAAAAAATCAAATTTTTTATCTTTTTTACCATTTCAGTTGCTTCCCTGATTTGGGGAATACAATCACCGGATGATTTTTTGGGATTCAAGTTGGGCAGTGATAAGAATCTTGCCCGTTATAATCAAATAAAACAATATTTTGAAAAAATTGCTCAGGAATCTCCCCGGGTGATCCACCTTAATATCGGGAAAACCACTCGGAACAATGACATGATCATGGCCGTGATTTCAGATCCGGAAAATTTAAAAAAACTTGATTTGTATAAAGGTATTTGCCGGAAATTGTCGCTTGCCAAAGTCGATTCAACTGAAGCGGAGCAATTATCCCGTAACGGTAAAGCCGTGGTGTTTATTACCTGTAATCTTCATTCGACCGAAATCGGGTCATCTCAAATGGCCATGCAAATTCTTTATAAAATGGCTACCGAAAATTCAGATGAAATCCGTCGGATCTTGAAAAATGTGATCTTTGTCTTGGTCCCCTCGGTTAATCCCGACGGGCAGATGATGGTGGTTGACTGGTATAACCAGTATAAGGGGACCCCTTTTGAGGGCGGCAGCCTTCCCTACCTGTACCACTGGTATGCCGGACATGATAACAACCGAGACTGGTTTAAAATCAATCTGAAAGAAACATGGAACATTACCAATCAATTGTACTTTCACTGGTTTCCCCAGCTATTGGTAGATGAACATCAGATGGGTAGCTCTGGGGATCGGTTTTTTATCCCTCCTTTTCAAGATCCTCCAACGCCCAATGTACATCCACTGGTGTGGCAAACCATTAACTTGGTGGGATCAGGTATTGCTTTTGATCTGGGCAGATTGAATTATCGGGGGGTGGCCTCCAGGGGATTTTTTACCGGCTGGTGGATTGGTGCATTGGATGATTCGGCCTGGTTTCACAATATCCCGGGTATTTTGTTTGAGGCAGCCTCGGTTCGGGTGGCCTCCCCGGTTTATATCGAACCCGAAGAAGTCAGAAGCGCTGAAAGTCGGATGAATGAAGAACGGATTTTCAGCCCTGATCCCTGGGAGGGAGGGTGGTGGAGGCTTCAGGACATTGTCAACTATGATCTGAATGCCACCCTGTCGGTCCTCAGATCTGCCGCCATTTATCGACAAGAATTATTGTGGAATTCTTACAAGATGGCAGTGGATAATCTGGAAAAGGGAAAAAACACATCTCCTTTTGCCTATATTCTTCCCGTTCAGCAGACTGATCCGATCACCGGTGAAAAACTCATTAAAACCTTATTGAAATCGAATATCAGGATATTTAGATTATCAGAGCCATTGCAACTGGATTCCTTTCATTTTAAATCGGGTTCATTTGTAATCCCGCTGTCCCAGCCCTACCGCAGCTTTATCCATAACCTGCTTTCCATTCAACATTACCCGGATTTGAGAAGGAGCAAATCGGAGTCACCCATATTGCCTTATGATTCTGCCGGATGGACCCTGTCTCTGGGGATGGGTTTGAAAGTTATGGAAATCAAAAAGCCATTTCAAGCCGAAATGAAACGGGTAAAACTTGGTGATGTTTATCAACGACCGTTGCCCTCTGAAATATTTGAATACATTCTGCTTGATTCCCGCTTTAATAATTCGTATTTGGCCGCAGCCTCCTGTTTACAAAACGGGATATCCGTTTGGCGGAATCAAAAATGGAAAAAATGCTCTCGTGGTTCATTTCTGGTAAAAAAATCTCAGGCATTGACCATTTTAACGAAGTTGAATCAGATCCATCCCATCAGTATCCAGAGTTTTAAACAGGTCCCAATTGATCAATTCAACCGTTTGAAATCCTTTAAAGTGGGCCTTTATCAAAATTGGGGACACAATATGACCGAAGGCTGGACCCGGTTTGTTTTTGACGAATTCAAAATCCCCTATGAGACAGTACATCCCGGTGATTTCTTAAAGAAAAATTTCGTGAATGAATATGATGTTCTGGTATTTGTAGGGGTACATAAGAGAACCATTGAAACCGGTCTACCGCCCAAAAAATGGGAACGGTGGTTCTCTCCATTGCCACCGAAATATAGCAAGGGAATTGGTAAGAAAGGTGAAGCCATTTTGCATAAATTTCTAAAAGCCGGGAAGACCCTGATTTTCATGGGGGATGGATGTAACTATGCGATTGAAAAGTTTAAAATGCCGGTAGTCAATATCAAAGAGCAATCGAAGAAAATCCTTTGTCCCGGCAGTTACCTCAGAGCTCAGGTAAAAGAATCTGATCTGACCCTGGGATTGGAGGGGGATATTGCTGTTTTTTACGAAGAAGATCCGGTTTTTCGTACTTATTTGCCCAGAAATTATAATGAAACCAGAAAAACCCCGGTTGTTTTCGGCAAACGAAATCTGTTATTATCTGGGTGGTTGGAAGGAGAGGATCTTCTGCTGAGAAAATCTCTGGTGGTTGATTTTATGAGGGGAAATGGCAGAATCATTTTAATCGGACCGGATATCATCCACCGTGCTCAGTCCGAGGGGACCTATAAGCTTATGTTTAATGCCCTGTTCACAGGTGCTCAATAATTGGATATGGCCCCGCTTTACCAAGGGTTGACTCAACCGGATTGGGAATCCCGAATAGCCTTTTTCAGGGAATCACACAATCCATGTCAGTTGTGTCCGCGCAGATGCGGGGCTGATCGGGGAAATGCTAAACCCGGAATATGCCAGGCAGCCCAAAAGGTCAAAATTGCCTCCTTTAGCCTTCACTTTGGAGAGGAACCTCCCATTTCCGGATACCAGGGCTCGGGGACTATTTTTTTTTCCGGTTGCACCCTGAAATGCTGCTTTTGTCAAAACTTCCCCATTTCACAATTTTTTAATGGCGAGTATTATGATATCTGTCAACTGGTCGATATCATGCTTCATCTTCAGAAAAAGGGTGCTCAGAATATAAACCTGGTATCCCCCACTCCATATCTTTACCATTTTGTTGAAGCCCTGTATGCGGCCTCAAAAAGGGGATTGAATATTCCCATTGTGTATAATACCAGCGGATACGAGAGGATTGATATTATTCAATATTTGAAAGATTTGGTCGATATTTATATGCCGGATTTTAAATATTATGATAATAAAATTGCCCTGCAATTCTCTGGAGTTAAAAACTATGTGGAAAATGCACGGGATTCAATAAGTGAGATGTTCAGCCAGGTGGGTAAACTGGTCCTGGACAGTGAAGGAAGGGGAACAAGGGGTTTGCTTATCCGGCATCTCATTTTACCCGGTCAGGTGCAAGATTCAAAGGATGTGTTGAAAACCATAGCGGAAGACGGTTTAAACGATTCCTACCTGAGTCTGATGAGCCAATATTTCCCGGCCTACCAGGCCGCTGACACCGTAATCAACCAGCGCATAACCGCAGAAGAGTATCGTGAAGTGAAGCAATATGCACTGGAACTGGGTTTCGCCAAAGGCTGGTTTCAGGATGTTTAAGAGTTAAGAGCAAAGAGTTTAGAGCTAAAAGGCGGAGTATACAATTTTACTTAACTCTTGCCTCTTAACTCCACACGCTTAATATCCCGCCATCTCCGCCACAGCGACAAAAATCAATTGAGCCAGGTCTTCCATGATTTCCGGTGTGATGATATCCGGAGTATCCAGGGTCTTATGATAAACCGAATAGGGAAGTTCATCACCATCATAGCTTGAAAATGAAATGGTAGGAATACCGGCCCACATGAAGCGAGAGGCATCCAATCGTGGCCTGGCCAGGTTATGAAACTGTTCGGCAGTAATGACCCGGTGAACAAATTGTTGATTTGCCCTTTTCAAATACTGCCAAATGTGTGGATAATTTTGCGCTGCCAGAGCCTCTATCTTTCTGCCCCTGCCAACCCCGTCCATATTGATGAAAGCCATGACCTTTTTATGGGGCACCAACGGGTGTTTTAAATAAAATTGAGATCCGACCACTCCCTGTTCTTCTGCTCCAAACAGAATAAAAATAATGGTCCGTTTCAGGGAAAAGGGCAATCTGGACAAAGCTTCCGCAACACCCAGCACCACAGCCACTCCCGATGCATTGTCATTGGCCCCGGGCATGAGCAGATGGTTACA
>DAOVIP010000088.1 GCA_030671465.1 Candidatus Aminicenantota bacterium
CTTGATTTCCTGGTAGTGGCAGCTATCAGTACTATCCGGCTGGATGTCATTGCCAAAAATATCCTGCCTTTCCTGATTATTGTAGCAGCCGGAATCCTCTGGAATATTTTTTGTGTTACCTGGCTGGCCCGCCGATTTCTGCCCAACTTCTGGTTTGAGAGGGCCATCGCCGAAATGGGACAATCCATGGGGGTAACCGCCACCGGATTACTGTTACTGCGGGCAGTAGATCCGGAAAGTGAAACCGATGCCCCATCGGCATTTGGCTATAAACAACTCCTTCATGAACCCTTCATGGGAGGAGGACTCTGGACCTCACTGGTTATTCCCCTGGTCATTTTAAAGGGAGGCTGGTTGGCGTTCACCATTAGTTCCATAATGATTGTTTTCTGGTTATTGATTTTAAAATTTTTGAAAAAAAAATATAATTGAGTGGTAATAATACCCCAACTCTACTTATTTCAGGTGCTTTATTCCCAGGTTTTTCTTTTCCAGCTGGGTAATCACCACGCTGGCTGATGCATCTCCCACTATATTCACCGTGGTCCGGGCCATATCCATGATGCGTTCAATGCCCATAATCATGGCAATTCCCTCGGTGGGAACACCAATGGATTTCAAAATCATCACCAGGATGAGCACTCCGGCCATAGGCGCACCTGCCGTACCGATCGAGGCCAGAACCACACTGAGAACCACGAAGACAATTTTGGCAAATGAAATTTCAATTCCGTATATCTGGGCGATAAAAAAAATGGATATACACTGGTAAAGGGCAGTTCCATCCATGTTGATGGTCGCACCCAAAGGCAGTACAAAAGACGAAATAATCCGGGGCACTTTCAATTCCTTCTCTACCGACTCCATGGTAACCGGCAGGGTGGCATTTGAAGATGAAGTCGAAAAGGCCAGTAGCATGGCCGGACGAATGGCACTCCAGAATTTCAGCGGGCTTATCTTGCCGATCAACTTCACAAAGATAGAAATGATCACCAGCGCATGTATCATCAATCCAACAATGACCAGCAGGCCGTACTTGATCAGAGAAACCAGGACATCAAATCCAAAACTTCCGATAGTGGCGGCAATCAGGGCAAAAACCCCATAGGGTGCCGCTTTCATCACGAGGTGAATCACATTGAATATGGCTTCATTAATGCTCTCAAACCAGCTGACCAGGATGATGCGCCTGGACCGCTTCAGGGTGGTGACAGAAATACCAAACAAGAGTGCTAAAAAGATGATCTGTAACATATTGCCCTCTGCCAGCGAGCGAACCGGGTTGGCGGGAATAATCTGAATCAGGTTGTCAATAATAGAAATATTGGTTTCTTCCTGCTGAAAAGTCAGCAGTTGATCGGAGGCATCCAGCCGGACATCCTGTCCGGGTTTTACCATATTGACCAGGACCAGGCCGATTACAATGGCAATCACCGTGGTGGTAATATAATAAACCAGGGTTTTGGCCCCGATCTTTCCCAGTTTTTTCAAATCCCCGATGCTGGCAGTGCCCAGAAAAAGACTCACAAAAACCAGTGGTACCACAATCAATGAAATCAGTCGAACGAAGATGGTCCCGATGGGTCGTAAAAAAACAGCCTGGTCTCTGAATAAAATGCCAACCACCACCCCCAGCAGCAGGCCAACCATAATCTTGGTCGGCAGAGAAGTATGCCTTATTAACCGTATGGAAAGTAAAACCAGAACAACCGAGATCAGGACCACAAAAAACGGAACCCAGCTTCCCAATTTTTGAACGTTTTGTTTATAAAAAAATACATTGATTCCGACCAGAATCAATCCCGTGAGGCCTTTAAAGGATCCGGAATGTTTCCTGAAAAACCGGATAAATTGCTGAAATAAATGTGGGAATGTCACAAAATGATTATAGCAAATATTCAGTCAAATCAAAATAGTCCCATATCCTCCCCATAATGTTCTCAAATCCGCCTGCAACCTCAGAGGCGGCCTTTTCTTGAAAATAGAATCTCAATCGATTATAATTTAAATCCGGTTTTAAGGCCGCTAAAAACAGAATGTTCAAAGAGATTCCGATCAACCGACACCCGGTGTTACTGCTCATAATATGTTTATTCCTGGGCTGTAATCAACTGACCTTTGTGAGTATCGGAACCGGTGCCGTCACCGGTATTTACTACCCGACCGGGGGGGCAATCTGCAGAATGATCAATCAGAAAATGAATGAATATCAAATCAAGGCCACGGTAGAATCCACCGCCGGTTCTGTTTTCAATGTCAACGCAGTATTAAACGGAGACCTTGAATTCGGGGTGGTTCAATCCGATCGACAGTACCAGGCGGTTCACGGTTTATCCGAATGGAAACAGCTGGGACCCCAAAAAAAACTCAGGTCTGTCTTTTCCATTCACCCGGAATCGGTTACCCTGATTGTCTCTCTCAATAGCGAAATCAGAGATGTCAAACAGTTGAGAGGGAAGCGGGTAAACCTGGGAAATCCGGGATCCGGGCCACTCCAAAACGCCCGTGATGCATTAACCGCTTTCGGTCTCAACGAAAACGACATTGTCGCCGAGTATGTAAAGGCCATGGAAGCACCGGGATTATTACAGGACGAACGCATCGATGCCTTCTTCTATACGGTCGGACATCCCAATGGCAATATCAAGGAAGCCACCTCCGGAAGAATTCAAGTTCGCTTCATCCCCCTGAAAGGACTGCCCATAGATTATCTGTTAAAAAAATTCCCTTATTATGCCCGGGCCATTATTCCCATTAAATTCTACTCCAATGCCAAGAATTCAGAAAATATTGAAACCTTCGGCGTCAAAGGAACCCTGGTTACCTCGGCAGCAGTAGATGAAAAAATTGTCTATGCCATAACCAGAGAAATTTTTGAAAACCTTGAAACATTTAAAAAATTGCATCCGGCTTATTCAGCCCTGACTCCCAGAGGAATGTTATCCGGTCTAACAGCTAAAATTCACAGAGGTGCCCTGCAATACTACCGTGAATGCGGTCTTTACCCATATATCGACGACAATCTGCTCCCCGATGAAAACCAACCCTAAGACCGGAACCCGGGCAATTCCAGAAATTATATCGCCATTATCCACCCGAAAAATCATTGCCGTTATTTCCGTGACCTGGGCCCTGTTTCAGTTATCCCTTCCCTATATTTTAATCCTGGACAGCATCAAGATCCGATCCATTCACCTGGCTTTTGCCCTGATGTTGCTTTCCATTTCGGTTCCCTTCAAAAAGTCAAATAAGCCCGGCCAGAAATCAAAAAACGCCCCATTTCACATTTCACCCGTTCAGCTTTTGCTGGCCCTGGCCGGAATCATCACGGCTCTATATATCATGATTGATTGGCAGGGTATTGCCCTTCGCTCCGGCAAACCCATACTCCGTGATATTATTATGGGCATACTGCTGGTCCTGCTGCTGCTGGAAGCAGCCCGCAGGGTGATTGGCCCGGCACTCTCCATTATTGTCCTTCTATTCAGTCTCTATGCCTTTTTGGGACCCTATCTGATCGACCTGCTGGCCTTCAAGGGTACTTCAATCAGAAAATATGTTACCCAGGTATCACTCTCCTCCGAAGGGATCTATGGTATTCCTCTGGGAATTTCGGCAACTGTCATTTATCTCTTTGTATTACTGGGGGCCTTGCTGGAAAAAGCCGGAGCCGGAAAATTCTTCATCGACCTGGCCCTGGTTTTACTGGGCAAATTCCGGGGAGGGCCGGCCAAAGCCGCGGTTGCTGCTTCCGGATTCATGGGAATGATTTCAGGCTCCAGTATTGCCAATATTGTCACAACCGGCACCTTTACCATTCCCCTGATGAAAAAAGTGGGTTACCCGGCCAAAAAGGCTGCGGCCATTGAAGTGGCGGCCAGTACAGACGGGCAAATCATGCCCCCGATCATGGGGGCAGCTGCTTTTATCATTGCCGAATACGTGAATATCCCCTATATCGAAGTCATAAAAGCCGCTGCTATTCCGGCTTTCGTTTCCTATTTTACCCTCTTTTATATTACCCACCTGGAAGCCATGAAGCTGGGAATCAGAGGCCTGTCAAAGCAGGAATTGCCCCCATTTATATCAACGCTCAAGGGCGGGATACCCTACCTGTTACCCATTTCGGTCCTGTTGTTTGAATTGATCATACTCCGTCACTCTCCGGAATTGGGTGCTTTCAAAGCCATTCTAGTACTGGTTTTTATAATCATTGCCCGGGAATTGAACCAGTGGATCCGGGGTAAAATCAATTCCAAAACCGCCCTGAAACGGATCTCTACCATACTGTTGGATGGAATCATCAAGGGCAGCCGGAATATGATTCCAGTGGCTCTGGCCACTGCAGCTGCCGGGATAATTGTGGGCATCGTTAACATGGGCATCGGCGGAATGATCACCCAGATAGTGGAAGCCATTGCCCGGGGAAATATTTTTATATTACTGGTCATTACCGCTATAGCCAGTTTGATTTTGGGGATGGGACTGCCCACCACCGCTACCTATATCGTAATGGCCTCACTAACAGCCCCGATAATTGTTCAAATCGGATCCATGTACGGTTTTTTTGTTCCCCTGATAGCTGCCCACCTCTTTTGCTTTTATTTTGGAATCCTGGCCGATGACACCCCACCGGTGGGGCTGGCTGCTTATGCGGCGGCAGCTATTGCAGAATCCAAACCCATTCCAACCGGAATTCAGGGTTTTTTTTATGATTTACGAACCGCGATTATTCCCTTTTTTTTTATTTTCAATACCGATTTGATTTTATACCGGATCGAAAGTTGGCCGCTGGGAATTCTGATATTTACCATGGCAGTTTTGGGCGCCTTTGCCTTTAGCAGTGCTCTGCAGGGTTTTTTCCTGACCCGAAATAAATGGTTTGAAACACCCATATTCCTGCTGGCGACCCTGATCCTGTTTCATCCTGGCCTGATCACATCACTTTTTCACCTGCCCCTCACCACCAAATACTTCGTCTACCCGGTCGGGATTCTGCTACTGGCAGGTTTATTCCTGGGACAGAAATCGAGACTGAGGTCTAAAAGCTGATATTCGGCAGCCTTTTGATCCGGATGGGAAAAGTTCATTGTCATATTGAAAAAAAGAATATTTATGCTTATAATCTCTAACAAGGAGGCAAAATGAAAAAAATACTAATAGTGGTTATGACCCTGTTTATCGTTTTTTCTTTTTCCACTCAACCGCTAAATGCCCAGGATATCGGCATGAACTTCTACATTAACTTCGGACTTTTGACAGACGATAGTTTTTCGTTTAGTGATTATTTGTGGTCAGTCGGCGCCAACCTGGACATCCATATCGGTCCACTTTTAATGATAACTCCGGAATGTGATATCATCGTCTACAAATTTGATTTTGATCCGGTTATTCTGGCTCCTGCGGTAATGGCAAATATTAAATTGAAAAATGTTTTCTTCGGCCTCGGAATTACCAAATGGTTCCTGATCGGAGATTCAGTCGGTACGATTGAAGGTGATTTTGCCCTGAAGATGAACCTCGGCCTCAGAACCAGTAATCTGCGGATAACCCTCTACGGAGTCAGCTATTTTGACAGTTTCTTTGATTATTTCCTCTTTGGAATTTCACTGGGTTTTGGGTTTTAAACAACAATCTGAGTGAAAACTTCAGACTTTATCCGGAGGTTTTGTTTTATCAAATTTTTTTAAGATCTTATTAAAAAAAGACAGTTTCTCTTTGGGGGCCTTTACCGGAGATTCGATCCCAAGTCCGGTTTTGATCTCCTTCAGCTTGACCGCCACTTCACTGCGCAGGGGATTCAGAATTTTGCAGGTTTCGAACATTGGGAGGGCCTTATTGAGATTCCCGGTTTGCAGGTAAATTTCACCCAGATAAAACCAGGCATCGTCATTGTTCTTGTCCAGTTCGGCTGCTTTTAACAAATATTTTTCCGCTGCATAATAATTTTTTCTTTTTATCAAGAGAATACTCAAGTACAGCAGTAAAGCCCCATCATTGCTGTTGAGTTTGAAAGCCTCCTGAAATTTTTCAAAGGCTTTCATGTATTGCTCCCTGATCATATGGTAGATTCCCTGATTGAAAATGAATTTAAAAACCATATCCGAAGGATAGGCACTTAAATCGACATTGTCTTCATCAACATTTTTTAAATAAACCATATAAGCTTCATAATATTTTAAAAATTCCTTTTCGATCTGTTCATCACTAAAAAAAATTTTCTGAAATTTTTTCTGCGAAGTCCTTTCCAGATAAGCGGCACGCATATCCGAAATAGAGGCATTCTCCTTTAAATTAAATACCTTGAGTGATCTGATAACCGTTTCATTGGTTTCCATGGAATTATTTTATCATATATCAGGAGATATTAAAATCTTTTTTCATCAAATGAAAGGTCTCATAGGCCTTGGCCTTGGCACTTTCAAAACTGCCACTGGTATCAATAATATAGTGGGCGACCTTCAGTTTTTCACTCAATGGAAACTGGGCTTTGATCCGCTTTTCGGCGTTCTCATGATTGATTCCATCTCTCTCCTGCAGGCGTTTCATCTGTTCTTCGGCTGTGGTAAACACCACAATGATTTTATCAAAATCTTTGTAGGTTCCCGATTCAACCATCAGTGCGGATTCATAGATAAAAAATTGATAAACGCCGGTTTTATCAAGATCCTTGAAAACCTTTTCCCTTTCAGCCACCACCAGTGGATGAACCGTATTATTGACAAAATTCCGCTTCTCGATATCTTCGAAAAGGATGCGGGTGAATTCCTCCTTTTTCAAACCTTTTTTTTCATCATAAATACCTTCCCCGAATTCCCTGACAATTTCCTGTGACACCTGGGAATCCGGATCAAAAATGATTGGTTTGGCAATCTCATCGGCCCGCAATGTATAACAATCTAATTCCTTAAATATATTCAGAATGAATGTTTTTCCCGTGCAAATTCCCCCGGTTAATCCGATTTTGTGCATTTTTTTTTCTATATGATATCGTTTTTCTGGAAAAAGTCAATGATACGATAAACACCCAGTCCGTCAACAGTCTGTTTTCCCCTAATCCCCATGGCTTCACGCTGTCGGAAATCCAGAGCCTTGATCTGTTCTCCGATCCGGTCACCCGGCTGGTTTTTGACATATTCCGCCTTTAATCCGATACCTTTTTTTTCAAAAGCCTCGGCGATAAATTCTTCCTGAGGTGAAACATAAAAATAAAGGGCCGGGGTTCCGCTGACAGCCGCTTCATAGGCCGCTGGCCCGGTTGATATCAGTGCCATATCAGACTCATAAAACGGGCGGGCC
>DAOVIP010000053.1 GCA_030671465.1 Candidatus Aminicenantota bacterium
CGGCATCCGATATATCACACTCACACACGGCAGCGTCAATCAACTCAGCGATTCGTCGTACGACAAAACCCGCACGTGGAATGGCCTGAGCCCGTTCGGAGAGGAGGTCGTCACAGAAATGAACCGCCTGGGTATGATGATCGATGTTTCCCATATATCGGACCAGGCTTTCTGGGAGGTGCTCAAGGTTTCCAGAGCACCGGTAATCGCCTCGCATTCCTGCTGTCGATCCATATGTGATTCCCCCAGAAATTTAACCGATAAAATGATCAGGAAGCTAGCTGAAAAGGGCGGAGTCATTCAAATCAATTTTTTTTCCGCCTTCCTGGACCCGGTTTACCGGCAAAAAGCCGAGGTAATCCGAAAAAAAATCGCCCCCCAGAAAAAAATACTCAAAGAAAAATACCAGGACAACCAGAACCAGTACTGGAGTGCAGTATTTGAGCTATGGCTAAAACATGCACCCCCTCCCCCGGAGATCAATATCCTGATCGAGCATATCGATCATGTGGTCAAGCTGGTGGGAATTGATTACGTGGGATTGGGTTCTGATTTTGACGGGGCATCCAGTTACCCCCGCGGATTGGAGGACATTTCGGGATTTCCCCTGATCACCTACCACCTGTTGAAAAGGGGGTATCAACCCATGGATATCAATAAAATCCTGGGCGGCAATCTGCTGCGTGTTTTACAACAGGTTGAAAAAATGAGCGCTCAATGACAGGATTGGTTCTCCCCCGACCGGAACAAAAATGATCATCGGACTGGTCCGGCATTTTCCGGTTAACTTCAAGTTTGAAAAATGGAGTGATTCTGCCACCTTCAACCAAAACATGGAATCCTATAATTCAGAGGGCATTATCCCCATCACCCCGGATCATGATTTCAAAAAGTGGGATTGCTGTTATACCAGCACCATGAAGCGGGCCCTCAAGACCGCCAACATTATCTATGATGGTCAATCCATACCAACCGATTTACTGCGGGAAGTCCCACTGAAATCCGGATTTCAGACCCGGCTCAAAATTCCTCTTTTTCTGTGGGCCCTGGTGGGTAGATTGCAGTGGCTGTTCAAGGCAAAAATCCAGCCTGAAAACCGGGAGATGAGCACCCATCGGGCCAGGGAATTCATTCACCAACACTGTATTTCCCACCCCCGATCAACCAGCATCCTGGTGGTCAGCCATGGATTTTTCATGACCTGTTTAAGGCGGGAATTGTTGAAATTAGGTTTTTCAGGACCGCTGCTACTGCATGTCAAAAACGGAAAACCTTACAAATTCAAAAAATAACCAGAGATAAAAGATGAATCTGAAAACTGAAAAAAGAGTCGGCTTCGGACCCCGGTTGGGGGCGTTCGTCATTGACAGTTTTGTCATCACCATTCTGGCCTCCATTCTGATGGCCCTGCTAATGGAAAACACATTCAGCGCTTTTATCAAGGGCCAATTAACCGAGGCTATCATGAACACTGCCGGCAACCACCATTTCACCCCCCAGGAAGCCTATGATGAAATGATGAGGGTTTCACTCTTTATCGCCCATTTCAGCACCCTGTATATGATCACCGAAGCCTTTTTAGGAGCCACACCGGGGAAAATGATCCTGGGCATAAAGATCGGAACTCAAGATGGAAAGGCCGGCGATATATGGGTTTATTTTCCACGCTTTGCCATTAAAAACGGATCCGTACTGCTCGAACTGACAGGCCGTATAAGCGGTTTCACCTTTTTAAATTCAATTGCGGGCCTGGCCGGGATGGTCATCCTTTTCGGCTGTTTGTTTATACTTGGAGAGAAGAGGCAAGCCCTGCATGATACCCTCGCCAGAACTGCGGTTTACCGCAAAAATGACCTGAACTGAATCTCTTCCCACTGACAGGGTATTTAAAACCTTTTCCCCTGAAAATTCGTTAAAGAGATACAGTCATGAAAGCGAATGGTAAAAAGAGGAGGTGAGGTATGAAAAAACTCTATCGGAGCCGAAATGAGCGAATCATTGCCGGGGTCTGCGGTGGAATCGGAGAATATTTCGATATTGATCCTGTCATTATCAGAATCATCACTGTACTACTGGTATTATTCGGCGGCGGAGGACTCCTTGCTTATCTTGTCGCCATTTTTATCATACCACTCGAACCGACACAGGAATTAGAAGAAAAAAAAGCTGAAATACCTGCAAAAAAATCAAAAAAAACAGATAATCAACTCTTGGCACAGGAAAAAACAACATCCCTTCAAAAACATGTCTCCTTTCTCGGGGGACTCTATATCGTTTTTAATTCAATCACTCTTATTATCGCTATCATAGTCTTCGCAGCTGTTGCAGGAGGCGGACTCATTTCAGGAGATGAAACTGTGATTGCCATCACCACTATTGTAGCTTCCATTGTGGCCGGATTTTTAATATTATTCTCTGCTCCTGGTGTTATATGCGGCTTCGGACTACTAAAATTTCGTCCCTGGTCGAGGATTCTGGCCCTCATTCTGGGTGCCATAAATCTGATCAATATACCTTTTGGAACCGCACTTGGAATCTATACATTCTGGATATTATTTCAGGTAGAAACGGAAACGCTCTTCAAGAACAATCAGTAATCAATCAAATTTAATGATTCGCAAGCGGGCAATCCCCTTTCGAATTGCATGATGTATTGAAAAATGAGATAAAATGCTTTTTCTCTAAGTGTAATGCCCAAGGTAAAATTTAAAATCAAATTGATTTTATGGTTTTATTTAACCGTACCGGTACTTTCTATAGTCTTGTTCCCTCCGTTTCTCAATCCCCAGGAAAAATATCCACGAGTACAAAAAGCCAAAAGAGAAAACGATCTCCGGCTCAAGCAGTTATTCCGGAATAAAGAACTGACATATCCTCCCCGAAGGGTTTATATCCGGGCACTGAAAAAGGAGAAACAGCTGGAACTCTGGGTCTGGTCCGGCAACCAGTCCTATACTCTGTTTAAATCATACGCATTTTGCTCCTCATCGGGGGTGCTGGGACCTAAACGGCAGCAGGGCGATTTGCAAATTCCAGAGGGTTTTTTTATTATATTGATCGTTTCAATCCCTGGAGCCGGTTTTACCTCTCCCTGGGTATCAATTATCCCAATCGTTCCGACCGGATACAGGGTGACAAACAAGATCCCGGTGGAGACATATTCATTCATGGTGCCTGTGTCACCATTGGCTGTATTCCCATTACCAATGAAAAAATCAAAGAGCTGTACTGGATTTGCCTTCAAGCCAGGAATAACGGACAACATCATATACCGGTTCATATTTTCCCGGCCAGGTTGGATGATTCTAATTTGAGAATCCTCGTTCAAACCGCCCGCCATGAATGGTTCTGGAACCGGTTCAAATCCCTGATCGGCAACAACCACCCTCATACGCCTCAGCAGCTGATTGCCTTCTGGGAAAATCTCAAGGCGATCTACGATCATTTTGAAAAAACCAGAAACCTTCCCAGAATCCGCATCGACCGGCAGGGCAACTATCGGATCCGGGAATAGACTCTGGGCAGTGATTTAGGTTTTAGCCGTATAAAAAATCTTTTTTCCCACAATTTTTGGATAAATTTTCATCTCTTTTTCCAGTACATCGATATATTTTAGAATTTCCAGTCGGTTTTTTCCGGTTAACTGAACCAGGTCATCAATCATCAGGGGTCGCCGGGTAATGGTGTTCAGGATGGTATTTTCAAGGTTTTTACTGAAGGCCACAATCTCCTCTCTCCGGCGGATTCTTTTAACGATCTCAACCGGCAGATCTTTCCACTTTTGCTTGATGGCTTCCAGTTTTTTCATTTCAACCGGCCGAACCCGGGTATCTGCCGGGGGACGATCCAGGGAGTTGAGTTGAACCTTATCAGGTCTGATTTTCTTGATGGTCCGGTATAATTCAGTCAATTCCCCATCATGATCATTTATGGATTTGACCATAAAAATTTCCAGCCAGATCTCACCAGTGTAAACCTCTCTGAAACGGATAAGACCATCGATGATTTCAGCCATTTCCAATTGCGGATGGGGACGGTTAATTTTGGAAAAAACCTCCTCTGAAACCGCATCCAACGACGGCAAAATCACATCCGCCGGAAGCAAGTCCCTGGCCACATCATCCCGGTACAACAAAGTACCGTTGGTTAATACCGCCACCGGGATGGAAGTCAGGCGCTTGATTTCAGAGATCATGGTGCCAATATCTTTATTGAGAGTGGGCTCACCCGAACCGGAGAAGGTGATATAATCCACATGGTTCAGGTCCTTCAGGATTTGCTTCAGCTGGGATAGAACCGTAACCACATCAACAAAATGCCTTCGCTCCAGGCTCAGGTGATTGGTAGCCCCGCATTCACAATAAATACAATTCAGGGAGCAGGTTTTAAAAGGGATGATATCAATTCCCAGGGATATTCCCAGCCGCCTGGAGGGAACCGGTCCGAAAATAAGGGAATCAGTCTTCAATTTTTTTCTTAAACCAGGGGATTATCCTGTCTAGGCCTTCGGACAGGGAAACGCCGGGGTCAAAACCCAATAATTTCCGGGCCTTGCTGATATCCGGCTGTCTGATCGGGGGATCATCCACGGGCATGGATTCAAATTTCAACTTTGATCGGGAGGCGGTTTTTTCGACGACCGTATCCGCCAGTTTCCGAATGGACAGTTCTTCCGGATTTCCCAGGTTAACCACTTCTCCGGCCAGGTCATCCCGGGTGGAAAGAGTATAGATTCCTTCGGTAAGATCATCGATAAAACAAAAGCTCCGGGTTTGGTCCCCTTCTCCGAATATGGTAATATCCTCATTCTTCAAAGCCTGAGAAATGAAGGTGGGAACGACCCGGCCGTCATCTAGCCGCATCCGGGTACCGTAGGTGTTAAAAATACGGGCAATTCTGACATCGATACCATGCTCTCTGAAATAGGCCATGCACATGGCCTCGGAGAACCGTTTGGCCTCATCGTAAACCGAACGGGGTCCAACCGGGTTTACATGACCCCAGTAATCCTCAGACTGAGGATGCACTGCCGGACTGCCATAGACCTCTGAGGTGGAAGCAAAAACATACCTGGAAACTTTACTTTTAGCTAATCCCAGGGTGTTCAAAGTCCCCAGTGAATCCACCTTCATGGTGTGAATCGGATATTGAATGTAATCAAAGGGAGAGGCAGGGCAGGCAAAATGAAGGATCAGATCAATCTTCTCTTCAAAAAACAGATAATTGGTCACACTGTATTTGTAAAAGGTAAAATTTTCCTTTCCCAGTAAATGCGATATGTTCTCAATGGCTCCGGTGATCAAATTATCAACCACAATCACCCGCCAACTCCTGTCCAGAAACCAGTCACATAAATGAGAACCCAGAAAGCCGGCACCGCCGGTAATTAAAATCGTTTCCATATTTTATTATAGAGGGTTAACCGATGTTAGTCAATAGAATTTTTGTAGGGCTATAATCGCAAAAAGCAAAAAATATTTCTCCGGATGAAACCATCCGGAGTCTGAAGACAATCCTATCTGTATGAACAGTTCCCGATTGGGCTGAAATGACAGGTTGATATTTATGTAAAAATATGATATAAAAACAACTTATCGAGGGTGCAATGAAAAAAATGATAATCACGATTTCTGTCTTCCTACTTCTGCTGTGCACATTGAATGCAGAAATCATTGAGAATATTATGGTCATTGGAAATAAAAAAGTATCCAAGGACACGGTTCTCTTTTACATGAAATCAAAACCCAATGAAATCTACTCAAAGGATATTTTAAAAAAAGATTTTCAATCATTATGGGAAACCGGTTTTTTCGAAAATATTCGCATCGAAACCGAGGATGGTCCCCAAGGAATCATCATCAAGATCATTGTAAAGGAAAACCTGTTCATTTCAACCATCACCTATAAAACGGGCAAGCAAATAAAAAAAGACGATATCACCTCCAAGCTACAGGAAAACAATATTATTTTATCCCCTTACTCCTACTTTAATCCGGTCAAGCTGAAGAAAGTCGAGAGAATCATAAAAGCCATGCTGGAGGAAAAGGGATACAATGAAGGTAAAATCAACATAGATACCAAAATCGATAATCAACAGGTGGCCATTACCGTCCAGGTCGAGCAGGGTCCCAAAACCCGCATCGGCGACATTGATTTTCCCGGTTTGGATACATCCATGATTTCTCCGGTTTTTCTGATCGGTGGCTTTGAAAAAATCAAAACCCATGGCTTGATTTCTTCCATCAGTAAAGAAGATATATATAACGAGGATTCCATAAAAGAAGATCTGGAAAACCTCAAACTGCGCCTGCAACAGAAAGGCTATCTGGAAGCCAAAATCGGAACCCCGAAAATAACCTTTTTCAGCAAGGCCACCATTTTCGGAAAAGTTCAAAAAATGCTACGGTTATCAATCCCGATTGAAATGGGCCCCCAGTACCGGTTTGGAAGCATGAAGATCGAGGGTAACAAGGTCATCAAATTATCCTACCTCAAAAGAAAAATGCCCTTGGAAAAGGGCCAGATATATGATATGAAAAAGCGGAATGATTTTATCGCCGATATTCAGAAACTCTACGGCTCTATCGGATACTGCCGCAGCCAAATTGTCCCGGTCGACAATCTGGACCCGGTCAAGAGAACAGCTGATCTGACCGTCAGAATCAATGAAGATGATATATGCTATGTGGGGAAACTGGAATTTATCGGCAACACTTTTACCAAAGATCATGTGATCCGGAGGGAATGGCTGCTCAGGGAGGGCAACAGATTGAATATGAATGCCCTGGAAGACTCTATCCGGAGGATGAAACAGCTGGGTCTGGTCACCATCGAAAAAATGCCCGAAATCACCGCTGATCCATCAGATCCCTATAAAATCGATCTGAAAGTTGAAGTCAGGGAACTCCAGCGTCAGATGATTAATTTCAATACCGGTTACAGCGGTTACGAAGGCTGGTTTATCGCCCTGGGATACTCAACCCAGAATTTTCTGGGACTGGGAGAAAAGCTAACCCTGAATCTCTCCAGAGGAACCCGGGCCGAAACCTACCGGCTGGCTTTTACCGAACCCTATCTGTTCAACCTGCCAGCCAGTCTGGGTTTCGATATATTCAAAACATCTTTCCGCTATCCCGGTCTTTATACCAAAGACGGCCATGGATATAATCTGATAACCTCTTTCCGGATCTGGAAGTATACGGGCGCATCGGTAATGCTTGGCAGTGAAAAAATCGAAATCAGTGAAATCAACGAAGACCTGGAATGGACCAATCCCTATTCCTATTACTATTATACCGAAGGCAAGCGAACCATTAATTCATTCTCACCCACCATATATTATTCCACGGTTGACTCACCCCTTTTTCCCAGTTCGGGAACAAAATATCTTATCAATTACCGGTATTCGGGAGGAGTTCTGGGCGGGGATATTTACCTCCACAAATACAAATTCGAATTCACCAAATTCTTTTCCCTGGGCCGGAAACATGTATTTGGCATGCATGCGGTTTATCAATATGTTATACCATTCGGGGTTGACAGCGAAGGAGATAAAAATGTACTCCCCTTCTACGAAAAATTCTTCCTTGGCGGCGAACGGTCCATCCGTGGATTTGACATATACAGGATCGGCCCCAAGGATCCAGAGGGGAATGTTATCGGGGGCAACAAGGCCTTTTTTATGAATTTTGAATACCATATTCCCCTGTCCGAACAATTCACATTTGTGTTTTTCTACGATCTGGGTAATGCCTATGATACGGGCCAATCCATTAATTTAAATAACATTTACACCTCGCTGGGATTGGAATTGAAGGTGTATGTTCCCATGATGGGCGTGCCTTTCAGGCTTATCTTTGCCTATAATCCCAGAACCCTTACATCCGATGACTCGCATTTCCACATTGGATTCGGAGTGGGACCATCTTTCTACTAATTGGCGCCAAAAGTGGTAATATATCGACAAAAAATATATAATATGAAGAATTATATAAAATGGTGGTTTTCACCATTTTAAGGAGAAAAAATGAAGAAAAAATTAATTTTAACCATCATCTTGCTCAGTTTCAGTTTACTGGTGTTTTCAGAAGTTAAAATCGGCGTGATCAATGCCCAGAAGGTCATCCAACAAACCACTAAAGGTAAGGAAATCACTGCCAGGCTTGAGAAATTAGGTCAAAAAAAGCAGAAGGAAGTCGAAAATATGAGAGAGCAAATTAAAAAACTGGAAAAAGAACTCACTTCACCGGCCTTAAATAACCAGACCCGGGACAAGAAAAATATGGATCTCCAACAAAAACGCACCCATTTAAAACGGTTTGTCGAGGATGCTCAAAGAGAAATGCAGCAGAAATCCGCCAAAGAGTTATCAGGTCTGCGCCAAGAGATCATGCCCGTAATCGAAAAAATCGGAAAGGAAAAGGGATTCACATTGATTCTCGATTTGACCACCTCCGGAATTGCCTATTTTGACAATACCATTGACGTTACCAATGAAGTCATTGCCGCTTACGATAAAAGATACAGTCAAAAAAAATAAACGCATTATGGATGAAATTAAAGATATTGCAGCCATCAAGAAAATCATCCCCCATAG
>DAOVIP010000521.1 GCA_030671465.1 Candidatus Aminicenantota bacterium
AAACCCCAGAATAAAAAGGTAAAATTAAATCCGTGCCACAATCCGCACAGGGACATGGTTACCATCACCCCGAAGCCATAGGCCAACAGGTCGGATTTGATTTTAAAAACCGTTTCACTTTTTAACTTCCGGGAGGCATAATAGGCCAGTGGTAAAAAAAGGTAATCCTGCAGCCATTTGGACAGTGATATATGCCAGCGTTTCCAGAATTCAACTATGGACCGGGAGAAATAGGGGCGGTCAAAATTATCCGTGAGCGAGTAGCCCAGGGTATGGCCGATACCAATGGCCATATCGGTGTATCCGGAAAAATCACAGTAAATCTGAATGGAAAAACCCAGGGTGGCCAGGGCCAGGTATCCAGCGCCGAAATGATCCGGCTGGTTGAAAATCGGGTTGACCAGGCCGGCCAGCCGGTCGGCAATAACCAGTTTTTTAAATAGCCCCCATAAGATGAGCTGAAAACCCCGGAGAATCTGCTGACGATCAAAATCCCGGGTACTGGTGAACTGGGGAATCATGGTGCCGGCCCGATCAATGGGCCCGGCCGTGATTTCGGGAAAAAAGATTACATAGAGCAGCAGTTTGGCGTAATTTCTTTCCGGGGAGTGTTTTTCCCGGTAAGTATCTATTAAATAGCTCAGTTTCTTGAAAATATAGTAGGAGATTCCCAGGGGCAAGATCAGGTTGAATAGAGGGGAGACGGTTTTCAGGTCCGGACTGTGCAAAAGCCGGACCAGCCCGGTGTAAACCGGGTTCAGGGCCTTGAAAAAGAACAGAATTAGTATATTGAAAGCAAGACCAGAGATAAGAAGGATTTTTTTTCTGTTTTTGAATTTTTCCAGAACAAAACCTTTGGCTATGAAAAAATCAATGAAGGTTAAAATGATGATCAAAAAAAGGTAAGGAAGACTGATCAATCCGTAAAAAATCATACTGGATAAGAGGAGATGCACCCATCTCCACCTGATGGGTACAAGATAGTAGCTTATGATTACCAGG